>JBIKIB010000206.1:0-6649 GCA_044361845.1 Chitinophagaceae bacterium
CATACGGACATTGGTGAAGCGCGCGCTATCATAATTGAACCAACATTCCCATTCCTCACCTTCGGGATCGATGAAACAGGTAAGGTCATTTTTTGCAAAACCAACACTAAGCTTGCCGTCACCGAACCCATCGTCGGTATCGTGGATTGTATTCCCATGATGAACGATGGTGAACATAACATTATAAAGCCCGGCATTCGACACGTTGATATTTTCTTCCCGCAATATGGAAATCTCATCAAATGGCAGATCCGCATGATCGAACATCGCTTGTAGCTCCAAACCCGCCTGGCGGAAAAAATCAAGAAAGCATATCTCCGGGTCCACCTGCATGCGCAAGGGTAATGTGTTCAGGAAAAGACCCAGGATATCCTGCCATTCAGGCAACTTACGTTCTGAAATAGGTGAGCTTACAATAATATCCCGGCTTCCGGTGTAGCGGTACAACAATACAATGAATGCCGAAAACAGAATGGAAAAACGACTCTGACGCTCACTATCACATAACATCAACACCCTTTCAACGGTTTCCTTGCAGATGCTGAATTTGACCATCCCGTTAGGACCCCTGTCAATTTCCGATGAGTGCCTGTCGTATGGAATTTGCATGGCTTCAGAGAGGCCCGAAAGTTTCATTCTCCAAAAAGCCTTTTGGCGTTCCCGTTCTCCCGCATCCAATAACACCTGCTGCGAGTGTGTGAAATCAGCGTACCGCCATTGTGGAGAATGGACTTCTGCCTTCACGGGATCACCATCAAACCCCATTAATGCTTTTAATTCATTGAAGAAGATCTGGATAGACCATTCATCCATGATGGCATGGTGAAAAGTCAGCAGCAGTTGTTTATCGCTTGGTGTATGCACCAACAAGGCTCGCCATAATGGCTCACGATCATGTTGGAAGGGTCGATTCCGTTCCTGATACAAAACATCAGACAACATCGGGGTTGTACTCTGCTCTTCAGATCCGATCATAACCTCCTTGAAGGGCAATGTCCAGCCTTCCGGATCATCCGTCTCCTGTGCAAAAAAATCGTCTTTGTACGAAAGACGGGTACGCAAAATATCGTGATGCACTGACAATACCCTAAGTGCCTTTTTCAAGGTTCCGGTATCCAACGTGACATCCAAGAAAAGCAATCTGCTGATATGATAAGCGGAGGGCTCCCGCAAGGTCTGCTGCATCACCCACATGCGCTTCTGGCTAAAACTCATGGGTATTCGAGTACCTATCGAAGCCCTTACAGGAACATGGCGGTTTGCAGATCCTGAGCCGTCATCAAGATGCGAGGCTAGAGCGGACAGATTTCGTTTTTCATAAAAGGCTGACAGGTCAAGTATAACCCCCGTTTCTTTCCTGATGCGGGATATCATTCTCAGTGCCAGCATGGAATGTCCTCCCAATGAAAAGAAATTATCATGTAGGCCAATTCGGTCTCTATTGAGCATTTCTGACCAGATGGCCGCCAGTTTCTGCTCCATCGGCGTGACAGGTGCCATAAAGTCCACCTGCTGCTGCAACTCCAACTTCACGGCAGATCGGAGGGCATGCATGTCGGTCTTTCCATGCCGGGTCAGTGGAATGTGAGGCAATACGTAATAACGCGTGGGGATCATGTATGGGGGTAGATACCGGGACAGTTCCACCTTCAGTTGTTCCACACCATTGAACCTTTCTTCATCGCTCACCAAATAAGCGATCAGTACATGATCATCTCCATGATCCTTCTCAGCCGCAACCACCGCCTGACTAACGCCTTTGCATAACCGAAGACCGCTGGCCACCTCCTCCGGTTCGATGCGCTGTCCGCTGATCTTCACCTGATCATCGTTCCGGCCCGAGAATTTGATATTCCCATCCTCCAGAAACCGCCCGAGATCGCCCGTACGATAGAACCGCATACCGCTTGTAGCATCCAAAGGATCCGGCAGGAAACGTTCGCTGGTGAGCTCCGGCTGATTGATGTATCCTCTACCCACCTGAACCCCGCCGATCCAGATCTCTCCGATCATTCCCGGTGGGACAGGCAAACCAGTATTATCTAGGATGTGAATGACCGTGTTCGCATTCGGTTTACCAATGGGGGGATGCGAATGATCCATACCAATACGGCATTCCCATATCGTTACGGAAACAGCTGCTTCAGCCGGACCATAACTCTGATACAAAACAGCATCCAACTTTGTCAAGCAATCTTCCATGATCGGTCTTGTAAGCGCTTCCCCGCCGCAACGGATGAACTTCAAATGACCATTAACCTGTTCCACATTTGATACCTGCAGGAAGGCGTTCAACATGGATGGAACGAAGTGTACATAGCTCACCGCATAGCGACAGATAAGATCGACGATGTGTTCGGGTAAAACCACCCTTTCCGGCGGGGCGAATACCACTGCACCGCCAGCCACCAGCGGAAGGAACAACTCCGTCATGCAGACGTCAAAACTCAAAGGTGATTTCTGCAAGGAACGATGATGAGACTCGAATCCCATCAAATTGCGTGTATATATCAATCTATTGACGATGCCCCGGTGTTCGACCATGGCCCCCTTCGGCTTTCCGGTCGACCCCGAAGTATAGACGACGTAGGCCAGCGAGGAAGGGTCCTGAAAATGGTGTGGGACATCCGCAGGTGACATTGATGATGCCTTTTGAATAGCGATCTCAATATCGATGATACTAACGTTACAAAATAACCGAATATTATTAGGCCTATCGGTCAGCAATAGACGAAGGCCAGAGTCCTCGATCATGAAAGCGATCCTTTCCTCAGGGTTGTACACATCGAGGGCAAGAAAGGCCCCTCCGGCCTTTAGGATGCCCAGGATGGCCACCATCATACGGTACGACCGCTCCATGAACAGACCCACAGGCTGATCCGGCATGATGCCGGACGCAATGAGGAAAGCGGCCAGCCGGTCAGATGCAAGGTCCAGCTCCGAATAAGTAAGGCTGCCATCTTCCCCGATCACAGCCATATTGCCCGGATTGCGCCGTACCTGTTGTCGGAATATGGTATGTATCAAAGGCATCTCTGGCAGGGCCATCTGAGGGCCTCGACTCCAGGCAGATATGCGTTCCTGATCGATGATATCGCAAATATCAAATGACTTCAGCGACGCATCAGGATTCCGAACACATTGTTGAAGTATCCGTAGCCAGCGTCTGGAGAGGGCTGATGCATTCTCTTCGGTGATGACGGAGCGGTCAAATCTCAGGTTCACCTTCATGCCTTTGCCCGGCTCCCGGTCATCAAGCCGTTCGATGAAAATATTGAGGTCGGCATTCGCTCTCCCTAAAGGAATCGGAAACTCTTCGATCGTCGATCCATCCAGACGAAGAGATTTCCATACATCCTCCCGGTAGTTGAACAAGGTTTTAATTCTCTTGAAGTCGAATCCCGGATCTTGCTCATGCAATAGCTGGAGCATCTTTCCAAAGGGAAGATCTTGATGGCGGAATCCTTCTTCAATCTTATGGTGGAGTGTTAAGAGTGACTCCCTGAAAGACTTATTCGGTGCCCAGTCCATGGTCACTGGAAGCATGTTCATACGGTACCCGATGAGGTCTTCATCATTAAGTCCCTTACGATGCTGGAAGGGTACGCCAATGGTGAGAACCCTGCCTCCCAAATGCCGTTGCAGTAAGAGAAAGTATGTTGCGAGCATCACCCCGAAGAATGTCACCCCATTTTTTCTTGCCAGATCCCTGAGTGCTGCGATCAATGCTTCATCGAGATCCATGAACTTTTGACCGGCCATCGACTGACCGGGATTTTGAACAGAAAACTGATCCTCGAAAGGCCATCTGAAATCAAGTCCTCCCTTCTTAAGTTCAGGAAGCCAGTAATCAATATGTCGACGGGCTTCCTCTGTGGCCAGAAATGCTCTTTCTTCCAACGCCCATTCTCCGGGATGCCGAAGTAATTCACGGAACACAGCTGTTCCGGATTTCTTATGTTGATGGTAGAAATCTGATAGCTGGGTTAGGAACTGGACCTTCGATTGACCATCGGACTGGATATGGTGCGACACAATAACCAGTATATATGAGGCTTCCTCTAAACATAAAAGCATGGCCCGGACAGGGAATTCCGTTTCCAGATCGAAGGGCTTTTGACGGTAACGCTCGATAAGTGCCTGAACTTTTAAAGTCTTCTCAGGCTCCGAAAGCGCTTGTACATATTCCCGGAGAAGCGCGTATCCCGAGTAGGGATGGACGCGCTGGAAGAGTTCTCCGTCATTTTCAAAGAAGGTGGTACGGATGGAAGGGTGTCGTTTCACCAATGACTGAAAAGCAGCTTCAAGTGCATGAATGTCAAGCTGTCCTTGTATGTGAAAACCCAGGCAAAAGTGGTAGCTGTCATCTTTCGGGTCATATCTATGGAGGAACCACAATTGTTGCTGGGCAAGCGTACAAGGGTAGATGGTTTCAGTAACAGCAACTACTCCGACATCAGGCTTACTTTCTTTCCCTTGCCGTTGTATCCTGATTTTTTGCCGGAGCAATTCGAGGTCGGCAGCTGAAAGTTTGCTGAGTTTTTCTTTCAGCATATCTTTCCGGTCGTCTGCCTGGCCATTCAAAAGGTTATTGTTGTCCATCTCTTGCTATGGTTTCCATCAAAATCCTGACTTCCTCTTCCGACATACCATCCAAACCGGACAAGATCTTTGCTATTTCTTCTTCCTTCAGGCGGGTATCAAGATGCTCACCGAGCGCTTCTGCTGTGGGATATCTGAAGATGGTTGATGGTTCAACAAGAATACCGAGGCTTTGACGGAGTTTTTCTGCGGCTCCGGTCGCTTGCAACGAATCGCCTCCCATTGAGAAGAAGTTATCATGACTACCTACCGGGCCAACCTCAGGACCGATGGCGTCCCTGAATACGGATGCCACCAATTGTTCCGTACCCGTGAGGGGCTCTTCAAACCTTATCTGAATCGAATCCTTGAGCAGATCATAAATTTTCAATCGTTGCACCTCCCCAACACTGCTTTTGGGGATTTTTTCGAGGATCAAGACACGGGTTGGTACCTTGAAAGGGGTGAGTGTATCCAGCAGATATTCGCGCAACGGCTGCCTTGATGGTTCAATCCCGGTCTTTAGGACCACGGCAGCCATTAGATCCTCCCCCAGGGTAGGATGCGGCACACCAAAACAGACTGCCTCTGCGACAGAGGCATGCCTCAGAAGGGCCTCATCAACTTCCAATGGAGATACTTTTTCCCCACCGCGGTTTATGATTTCCTTTAATCTACCGGAGATGTACAGATATCCATCCGGATCAAAACGCCCCATATCCCCTGTACGGAACCATCCGCCGGGAAGTCTGCCCTGCAACTCTTCCGGAAGGTGCAGATAGCCTGAAGTGACGTTATTGCCCCGTATCACGATCTCACCTTCGTTGTCCGGAGATAAAAACTTTCCTGCTCCATCGACTACACCAATTTCCGGACCCGAAGGCAATCCCACCGAACCCGGTTTTCGTATGCCCGGTGGCAAGGGATTCGAACACATTTGATGAGCGGCCTCGGTCATCCCATATGCTTCAATGACCGGAACGCCGAATTTTTCTTCAAGCCGGGCAAAAGTTGCAGGAGATAGAGCAGCGGATGAGGAATGAATCAACCGAAGCACATGGCCAAGTGCAGCTTCGGGAACGGTGTCCAAATACGAAAGGATACGCTGATGCAGTGTCGGAACAGCCGAATACCAGGTAGGTCTATGTTCGTGTAGGATCCTGAAAAAAATCTCGGGCTCGAAAGCTTCCGGCACAAGTATGGTACCACCCCGTAGTAATGTTGCCAACAGAGAACCCACTATACCATGGATATGGAAAAACGGCATGATGCAAAGACAGGTATCGTCAATATCCAACCGAAGCACTTCTGTCACATTGCGTGCAGATGCCATCAGGTTTGCATGGGTCAACGGCACCATCTTTGCTTTGGCCGTAGTGCCCGAAGTATGAAGGATAAGCGCTGTATCGCCGGGTTGCGTCGGGAGCAATGGTTGGGGGTAATTGTGTTGGGGTGCATCAAAAAAAACATCAAATGGAATGGTGGGGATCTTCAATTCCCGGGCAGTCAGCACGATGGAGTCATCAGCATCACTATCCACGATCACACAGACCGGAGAGAGATCGGTTAACCAGCTCAAGAGATCCGACCGAGTGGCCGCCGGATTCAAGGGTGCAGCAATGCAATAGGAAGCAACCGCCAGGAAGGCCACACCCGCGTTGGTTCCCTGCCGCATGATGATCGCAACGCGGTCTTCTTTGACGACACCGCGATCCCGGAGCATTTGGGCAAATTGTAAGGCTTTTTCAGCCAGATCAGCATAAGTGAAAAAGTTATGATCACGCCCTTTGAAGGCTATTTTCGCACCATTTGATATTGCTTTTTCAGATAACAAAAGATCGATCGTATCCATTCAAACAACATATTATATTGAGTCTGCCAGTTGCACAAAATATATCATAAGGCACATATTCACAAGCAAGAAGGTGATCAGAAGCCCGTAGCTTATTGGATTCAGTCAAAAAAATCGCTCCACTTATCAGACTTCAACACGACTCTTTCGACATGAAAATCCCAAAGAATGTGCCTGGTGGTCCTGTCCTTTGGGTTTGTTATAAAACCGGATGGC
>JBIKIB010000207.1:0-6625 GCA_044361845.1 Chitinophagaceae bacterium
GTTGTGGGGGGATCGCATTGAAGCAACCGCCACAGGCATCCCGTACGATGGGCACGACCGACAGACCATTCACATAGTTCTTCCGGATACGCTCATAGGATATCAGCAATCGCGATTCCACCTTCGCACGGGCAGCATCGGATAGTGCACGGAATTCATTTTCCTCTTTCTCCGTCTCGCCGATGATCTTCTCCAGTTCGCCTTTCTTGTGTTTCAGATTGACCTCTTTGGTACTCAGGTTCTTTCTTGCGATCTCCAGCGCCCTTGCCTTTTCAGAGATCTCTTCAGAAGCATCCTTAATGTGTTTCTCCGCAAGGCGCATCTCCAGCGTCTGGCTTTCGATCTCCTTGTTGATGGCTTCGTACTCCCGGTTGTTCTTTACATTATCACTTTGCTTCTCATACTTCTCGACCATTTCCTTGGAGCTCCGGATGATCTCCTTCTTCTGCTCGATGAATTCATTGATGCCGTTGACTTCTTCCTCGATCCTTGTCACACGGGCATTCAGACCGGTGATCTCGTCTTCCAGATCGCTCACCTCAATGGGTAACTCCCCCTTCAGGATGCGGATCTCATCAAGCTTGCTATCGATCTTCTGGAGATTCAGCAGGGAGGAGAGTTTTTCCTCGACAGAGTATTCTTTCACGCTGGCCATAGTGATTATTGATGGTAATTGACTGGGTTAGAGGGAAAGAGGGTTTTTTGGACGGCAAAGGTATGAAATTTTTCCCGAATCAAGTCATATAGTAGCTCCGTCGTGAATTGTTCGCTTTCATAATGCCCTATGTCGGCCAGCAGCATCCGTCCACCGGGCTCGAAGAAATCATGGTATTTGAGGTCCGCCGTCAGGAATGCATCCGCACCGGCGGCGATTGCCTTTGGGATCAGGAAGCTGCCAGCCCCCCCGCAGATGGCGATATGCTTGACCTTTCGACCGGTCAGTGGGCTATGGCGGATGACCGGGATATTACAGATTCGGCTGACCATATCCATCATCTCACGTTCATCCATGGCCTCTGCAAAACGACCGATCAGTCCGGCACCCACCGACATATTGGAGTTCTCAAGCCGGAGGACGTCAAAAGCCACTTCTTCATAGGGATGGATGCGAAACAAGGTGTCCAGCACCCTTTTTTCGAGATGGGCCTGGAAGACCAGCTCCAGCTTCTGCTCCGCTTCGACATGGGGTTTTCCCTTTGTCCCGACAAATGGATCGGTGCCATCGCCGGCCGTGAACCCCCCGGTTCCGGACGATACAAAACTACAGTCCACATATTTTCCGATATGTCCCGCCCCGGCCTCGAACAATGCCTGCCGCAGGGTGTCGAGATGCGCATCCGGCACAAATGTGGTCAGCTTGCGCAACGGGTAAGCTACCGGTTGCAGCACCTGCCGCCCGATGATACCCAACCGGTCCGCCAACCGACCGTTCACACCATCAACGATGTTATCCAGGTTCGTATGGATGGCATACACGGCGATATCCTGCCGGATGGCACCGATCACGATGCGGCCGATGGGATCCGCCCCGGAGATGCGCTTCAACCCCCGGAATATCAAAGGATGATGCGCGATGATCAGGTTGCAGTTTTTATCGACAGCCTCCGCCAGCACGGCTTCCGTCACATCCAGACTGATGATGGCACCGGTGCAGGGCTGTTCGGGATCCCCGGTCAATAGCCCTGCATTGTCATATGATTCCTGCAGGGAAAGGGGTGCCCGTGTTTCCAAAAAGTTAATTATCTCTCCGATACGGATCATCGTTCTCTCGGTTTGAGGAAATTGAAATTACTTTGATATGCCGTAATAGCGGTCAATTCAATGAAAAATCTGATCAGCCTCGCCCTTTTATTGTCAGGATGTACCGCCACCGCGCAGCAAACACAAAGTGATTGGGATGCTTACGTGACGGAGGTCGGGGGCAAGCCGGTGTCCATCGTGGTGGACCTCGGACTGGCAAAAAAAGCCCCTATGAAAGAACGGACTTTCGCCATCACCGTCAGGCTGCGCATCCTGAAGCCCCAGGCAAACGGACAACCCGGCATGCAGGAAACGGAGCGGCTCGACCGGCTGGAAGACCTGATGGAAGATCAGTTGGAGAAAAATACCGGGGCCGTCTATGCCGGACGTTTCACGCAGCGCGGCCTCCGGCAATTTCACTATTTCGCCCTCGATACCATTGGCTATGCGAAAGCACTGCAGGTAGCATTCGCAGGTTTTGGAGAATATGAATGGCTTGCCCGGGCCGCAGAAGACAAAACATGGTCGAATTATTTTGATGTCCTCTACCCCGGCCCTGCCGACCTTGAACGCATCCAGAACCGACGGCTTGTAGATCTGCTCCGCCAGAAAGGAGATGAGCTGCTCCAGCCACGACGCATCGATCATCATTTCCGCTTTCGGACAAAGACGTCCAGGGATCAGTTCCTGCGGCAACCGGGAATGGGTGCTTTTTCCATGGAGGAGATGCCGGAAGCCGACGCAGACAACGAACACCCCTACAAACTACATCTCTTTAAAGATGACATCCCTGACTATGACCTGGTGGAAAAACTGATCATGCCATTCTGGGAAAAAGCAAAGAAATTCCAGGGCAGGTACGAAGGATGGGAAACCTTTCTCGTCAAATGATCCGCATCACAGGCCTTCAAAAACAGATCGAAAAAGGAATCAGAGGCTTCATGCATCAATGTATATTGATTAGACCGTGATTCTTGTAATGTTTTTTTGATCACTTGACCATGTGCCCTCCGCCTTACTATATTTGCACCATATCCTTTGATAAAAACTTTCTAAAAATCCTATCCTCTGTACCAAGCTTTTGTACATAGACTTCCGCCCAACTCCAACATAAAGCCCTGCCCACTGGCATGCGGCCATATACCGGCGTCTTTCAAGCCTCAGCATGTTTCTTATGGCTGTCTGAAATCCATTGCAAAATTCACGCAATACCCCATAACTTCATTGAAGGGTATCATCAATCACATCGGGAAAGCTGGTTTTGGCATAACCTTTGGTACATGTATCCTTCACAGGCATGAATTCGCCTTGACGTCGCACATTTTTTTTCATTCAAACACCAGCAAACGATGAAGATCAAAAGCATTTCGTTGATCTTAATGATGTTTTTTTTGGTGACCGGCGTCAATACCGGTTGCAAGAAAGCGGTTGTGGATGCATCGAAAGAGCTCCTGCTCGACATCATGACGAATGGAAGATGGGTGATTGAAGTCTATAGTCAGGATAATATGGACCTTACGGCAGAATATACCGGATATGAGTTCCAGTTCTACCGCGACGGGAAACTCGAGGGGATCAAGGGAAGCGAGGTGATGAGCGGGACATGGGTGCCGGATACCCGAAATTTAACCATGCAGTCTAATTTCCCAACTGGGAGCAATACTTTACTGATACGACTCAACGAGACCTGGAAGATCACAAAAAGCTCGATGAGCCACGTAGAAGCGAAGCCACTCAGCAATACAAAAACAGCTTACCTCAAACTGATCAAAAAGTAGTCATTCTTTTTGGTCTGACCTATGTAACCATCCTGATCGGAAGGTCATGGGCATGCAGGGCTTTTTTCGGTTCATCCGGATAGCCTTATTGCTCTATGTACCCGTCGGCCAGATCATCCATGCGCATGTCAAACAGCAAGGCAAGATGTTTTTAATCAACACGGATAGATGGTTTGCAATTGTTTCCCGGAACTTCGGCCGGTATATTCTTGCATTGTCATGTCTGTTCCTGATTCCAACGGTATTGCTGGGTCAGATCGTCACCGATAAGTCGGAGGGTTGTGCCGAGCTGATCGTGAACCTCAAACCACAGGCAGCCCAGAATAGCCTGTACACCTACAAATGGGATTTCGGCAATGGCCGGACGGCCAGCTCCTACAGTACGCTTGGGATCTACCAGAATCCGGGCACTTATACCGTCACCCTGACGATCACACAGACCGCTACCGGCACGGTGCAGACCTATACCACGATCATCACCGCACATGCCCCGCCGGTGGTGAACATCACCGGGGATGATCTCTTAGGCTGCTTTCCGCATTCCGTGAACTTCCAGGACAAGACGACACCCTCTGCCGGCACGATCAGTTCCAGGACCTGGTACTTCGGTGACGGAAATACCGCCAGCAATATTGCGAACCCGCAACATATCTATAAAAATTACAGCAGTGCCTACCCCGTTACACTCAGGATCGTACAAAGCAGCTGCCCGACAGATACTTTCGAAAATAAACTCCCCCTGATCGTGGACGTAAAGGAAGGCGTCAAACCTGACTTCCGGATCATACCCCCTGCCATCTGCAAGCCACCGGTAAATATCCAGTTCAAGAACAACACCCCTGCCGTAAGCGGACAAAACATCACTTTCAACTGGACCTTCGAAGGGGCAACCATCGGCACATCCACCGACCGTGACCCCATCGTGAGCTATCCCGCCGCGGGGAAATACAAGGTGACGATGATCGCCAAAAGCGATGGCGGGTGTCAGGATTCGAAAGTCGACTATGTCGATATCCCCAATGTCACGGTCGTCTCCGACTTCACCGTTCAATCCGATACGGTGTGCATGGGCAATGTGATCGAGTTCATGAACAACTCCACTCCGACACCGGACAAGAGTACCTGGTATTTCGGGGCAGAAGCTCCTGTATCCGGACTGAATCAGTTCAAGACATTCATTACCACCGGTGATGTGACCGTGAGGCTTGTGGACAATTTCGGCAGCTGCGAATCATCCGTCACGAAAAAGATCTACGTCAAAGAAGCCCCGCTGGTGAAATTCAGCAGCCCCAACCCGTATAACTGCAAGGCACCGCATATCGTGAACTTCAACTACACCGGTACTTCCCCCGGCGATATCATCCGAATGGATTGGGACTTCGGGGATGGCACCAAGAAGACCGTCAATACCCTGAGCACCACGCATAATTACACCACCCTTGGGAATTTCCCGGTCTCGCTCACGGTCACCGGGAAGTCGGGTTGTACGAATACTATTTTCGAAACAGACTATGTCAGGATCCAGCAACCCAAGCTGGAAAATGTGAACCTGACCGACAGCGGTTGTGTCAATCTGGTTTTCAAACCGAGTGTGAAAGTCATTGCCCCGGATGGTGTGACCTCCTATCTCTGGGAATTCGGGGAAGGCGCACAGGTCAGTGGGCCCAATCCCACACACACCTATTTTGCCGCAAGGTCAAGTCCGTATCCGGTACAGCTCATCGTCACCACAGGCACCGGGTGCACGGTGATCGGCACCGGTAGTGTGAAGATCGGTGTGGCACCGGGCATCGCCAAGTTCGATGCGAACCCAAGGGAACAGTGTACCGGCAGACCGATCGATTTCTTCGACCAGTCATCGAATCAGCCTGCCATCACCGGTTGGAAATGGGAGTTCGGGGACGGTAGCATGGAGACGAAGAAGAATCCTACCCATATCTACCAGGATACCGGTTTTTTCAAAGTGAAACTGACGATCTATAACAACGGATGTGCCCTTCCTGCAACCGAAGTCCCGGATTTCATACGGATCAAAGGCCCTATCGCAAGGTTCTCCTTCCAGGCGGAATGCAGCGACAAAAAAAAGTTCCGGTTCACCAACGGGTCAAGCAATGCTGATGAGTTTCTCTGGAATTTCGGGGATGGCAGTCCCACAGACACTTCCACCACCCCAGCCCCACACAGCTTCCCGGGGATGAACACATACACGGTATCCCTCACGGCAAAGAAGGACGGCTGTGAAGTCACCACCACCAAAGATGTCACCGTCCTTAATGAAGGCGCTGATTACACCTATCGATCGGCTTTTGGATCCTCGCTGTGCAAGGGCACCGTGCTGATCTTCGAAGCCACCGGCAGCGACCCGAACAATGTGAATGCATACCAGTGGGACTTTGGCGCCGGGTTCGTCAATGGCGGCAGAACCATCCAGAAAAGTTTTCCGGACAAAGGCGTCTATCAGGTGGTCCTGCGGGTGTTTGACAAGAACGGTTGTGCCGAGACGGTGACCAAGCCACCCATCGTGATCGGTGGCCCGAAGGCGGGACTGGATGCGGATATTCGCCAGGGCTGCAGAGGCCTGGAAGTTCGCTTCTCCGATACATCGAAAGTGGACCAGGGCAGCAGCATCTCAAGGCGATACTGGGATTTCGGAGACGGTAAAACCCTGACCAACCCCGCTGCCAATCCCGTCATGAACAAATACAACACGGTCGGCTTTTTCAATGTGAAGCTTTTCATCACAGATGATAAAGGTTGCGAAGACAGCATGGTGCTGAATAAATACATCATCATCTCCGATCCGCAGATCCAGATGCAAGCCAGCGATACGGCTTCCTGCCCGGGTAAGCTGGTGAATTTCACGAACAAAACGCAGATACAGGGTGGCGTGTATTTCTGGGAATTCGGGGATGGCAATACATCCACAGAACCCACACCAGCCCATAGCTACTCAAATCCGGGGAAATACACGGTCACCCTGAAAGTGCGTGATTTCGCAGGATGCAACGCATCAGACAAGAAGATCGAGTTCATCAACATCGACATACCCGTGGCGGCATATGACCTTAGCGAAGATTTCAGCGCCTGTCCGCCACTGAACCCGAATT
>JBIKIB010000208.1:0-6619 GCA_044361845.1 Chitinophagaceae bacterium
GAACCCCATTTCGCCCTGTCGATGACGGCAGGTACTTCAACCTCATCCATGTACGCCATCGCCAGGCAGGTCATGGCCCCCGCCGATGTCCCGGAAATGAATATCTGTGCAGTATCGATCCCGTATTCCTCGGCATGCTTCCTGAAGAACCTGACGGCTGCACGGCCATCCTGCTGCGCCCTGTACATGGCCTCCGCATAGTCCTTGTGTGATCTTTCTTCGGCTATGCCTAACCGGTAGCTGATGGATGCGGTGACATATCCCTTCTTTGCGAAGCTGGTGCAGATCCTCCTGCCAAGGGTGATCTTCCGGTTGCCGTTCTGGAATCCGCCGCCATGGATGAATATCAGCAGCGGCCGGCGCTTCATCGTGTCGGGTCCTTTCGGGGTGAACACATCCAGTTGGAGCTGTTCCATCCGTCCCTTCAGGTTAGGGGCTTCCCCGTAGGTGATGTTGACTGTGCTGTCGAAGTCGGCGAAGACCTCCGACCGGAAGCGTTTCTGTGCCTGCAGCAGGGAGGATGTGAACAGCGCTGCGAACAGCGCGATGCTTTTGAATGATATCTTCATGTTCTGTGATATGCTGGTTCGTGAGATCTTCGTATGGTCTGCAGGTATGCTGTGTTTCATCTGTTCGCTTTCAGGAGCAGTGCTGAAAGCCTGTATTTCCGGTCGTTCAGTTCCTTCATGACATCCGTCATCCCGGTATGCAGCTTATATCGCTTGTCCACCAGTCCTTTGTTGGAATCGTTGTTGGATGGGTCCGCCGTGGGGTCCGCTGGGTCGTTGTCCTGATACCTGAACCAATGCCAACCGACGTTGTGGGGGGATCGCATGAGTTCGATGCAGAAGTTCTGATAGTGGATGCCCCGTTCCCGCTGCGTCCTGACGAGCCAGCCTGCACCGGAGATGTTCGGCAGGCCGGAATCCATTGCCTTTGTATAGAATTCCGTGATGAAGAAAGGCCTGTCGCTCCATGCCGCCCAATCATTCATGTGTCTTACTAACGGTGCCCAATAACCGTAATAGTTGATGGATACGATGTCTACGTAGGGGTGTGCCGATTTGAAAAGGTACGGGTTGTCCTTGGCGGTCGAATGCAGCCGGCTGCCGAGGTAGAGGTGTCCTGGGTCATGCTTCCTGATGGCGGAGGACACGGTGCGGTAGTAGGTTCTGGTGAGTGTGGATATGAACGCTTCTTTCTGTTCGCGTGTGGCAAGTGCCGGGTCCAATCCTTTTTCCCGCATCCAGCGGATGGCTGCCCGCCGGCATGCGTCGGTGCTGTCGGCCACGGCGATGATCTTCGCGAACTCAGCGTGCATGAAGGCGATCTCATTGTCAGAGAAATGCCCGAAGAGGTTCGGGTCGTCTTTCAGGTACGCGATCTTTTCCGCCACCCGGTCGCAGTAGGCTGCGAAGCCCGCGTCAGTGATGAACGACAGGGCCGGATATTCTTTGCGGGATGGGTTCTTTTTCTTCGCTTCCGCCATGTACCCGCTGAGCATGTTCAGCTGTGTGCAGTAGGGGAAGGGGCGGGTTGCTTTGATGTTGTAAGCCCGGATGGCGGCGGTGTCTCCCCAGCAACCGGCCATGTTGAAGCCGAGTGCACGGAAATCGTTCACAGAGGCTTCGGTCCATCGGTCATCCGTGCCGAACTTCGCGGTGAATGCCTGCTGGTTGTCGGGTGATTTTCCCTGCCGGAAGCTATTGACGGCGGAGACGATGAATGGATGTCCTTCCGGGTCGATGACAAGCCACCGTCCTTCGATCTTTTCTGTGCGGAAAAACCCGGTCGCCTTGAATTGTCTTGCTGCATCGCCTCCGTATCGGGAGAGCTTGTCAGCCTTGCCTTTGCTGAACCCATTGATCATGTCCGTGGTATGCGATGCATGGGATTTCCAGTCGGAATAGCGGATGTTCCGGAGGCTGTCACGGCTCCACGCTTTGGCCTCAACCATGATGGAATCATGGAACAGGGGTTTTTGTGCCATTGCCGGTCCTGCGATGGCGAGGATGAACAAGGTCAGGGTGATTTTGTATGTCATTTTGGAGTATGAATGTCGTTTTTTCCAATGAAAAGGGGTGGAAAATCCACCCCTTTTTGTTTCCGATGTCGATGGGTTCAATATCCGGGATTCTGTTCCATGGGTTTCGTGAGGTTGGCATCGATCACGCTTTGCGGTATCGGCAGGATGGTGTCGCGCAATGCGATCTTCGTTCCGGCGTAAAGGTTGTGGAGTTTCGTCCTGTCGAACCAAGTGCCCGTGCGGAGCAGGGTGTACCTCCTGTGTTCTTCTGTGACCAGTTCGCGGGAACGTTCGTCGAGGATGAATCCGAGTGTCACCTGTGCGGGTAGTACCACGGATGCATTCGATCTTGTCCTTACGGTGTTGAGTGTCGCTGCCGCAGCGGTAAGGTCACCCAGTCGGAACTGTGCCTCCGCCAACAGGAGATAGGTCTCTGCCAGTCGCAGGTAGGGCTGGTCGTTGTAGTTGGATGAGTTCTGCACATCCGCGGGATCTGCCGGTGCCCAGTCCCATTTCCGTATGCTTGGCCAGTTGGAAGCGGTTGCCGCATTGGGGGCGGGTTCACCGCAATTCACGCTCAGGCGCACGGTATCACCGATCTTCCCTCCTCCGACTCCTGTGCGGTAACCCGGTGCAGCGCAGGTGGCAACGGTGTTGATATTCGCATTGGAGGGTAGGGATGCCGGATTGTTCATCAGATAAAAAAACCTCCAAGCGAAGGAAGACCCCCTGTGGTCATTCGGCTCATACAAGGAGAAGGCGTATTTGGTGACGGCAAAGCGTGCGATGCCACGGCCTCCGTTCTCTGCAGAGAAATTGATGGGTGTCCTTGCAGGGCTACCCACGCGGATCTCGTTATACCGGTTCACCCACCAGCGGCGCATGATGTTGGCATCTCCGCCAAGGGATAGATACTCGTTCTGGATCACCCACAAGGCTTCGCGGTTGCCCTGGCTCCTGTTGGAATTCTTATCGAGAAACATATCTGTGTATGGGGTGCCTGGCTGTGCGACATTCACACCATACCGCGCAGTGATCAGACCATAGTTCGGATTGGAAACGACCGCCTGGGCTTTGTCCTTTGCCTTCTGGTTGTCTCCCATGGCCAGGTAGAGTTCGGCAAGATAGTGTTGCGCGACGACCTTGGCGGCCCTGCCTTCGGCAACCGGGAGGTCAGCCATCCCGGCTTCGGCGTCGAGCAGGTCCTTTTCCATGGCCTTACGGATCTCCGCCACCGATGTCCGATCCCAGTCTGACCGGATGGTGCTGCCCTTTGATTCCTGTAAACTCAGCGGAACGGCACCGTAGAGGTATGTGAGGTGACGATACGCCCAGGCACGGAGGAGTTTCGCTTCTCCGACGATCTGCTTTTTCTCTGTTTCCGTCCAACTGATGGAGGCATTCTCCGAACGGTCAATGATCGTATTGGCCGCGTTCACCGTACGATACAGCCATTCCCACAAGCGCCTCACGTATGCATCGGCGGGATTGAGCCGCACGCCGAAGTCGTTGAACACCTGTTCCGGAGCATTTCCTGCCGGCCGGAGGCTGTAGGCATTGTCGACACCGATCACTGCTGCCGTGATGGCCATGTCGTTGGATGCACCATTGATCCCCTTTCTTTCTTCCCGCCAAAGGTTGTACAATCCGTATAAGCCTGATTCAAATCCCTGTTTGTTGACGTAAAGGTTGTCGGGTGCTATCACCGCCACGGGTTCCTCCACGAGAAAGTCCTTGCTGCAATTGCCGGTGCCCAGGACCAGTAAGGCCAGTATGAAGAGTCTTGTAATCTTTTTCATGCTCGTTGTTTTTTAATACTTAAAATGTCACGGTCATACCGAAGATGATCTCTTTCTGGAGCGGAAGACCGAGCTGGTCCGTCAGCTCAGGATCAAGCCCGCCATAGCGGGTGAACGTGGCAAGGTTCCTGCCGGTGGCATACACTTTCCATGACGTCACATTGATCTTGTTCAACAATCCTGCCGGGAGCTCATAGGCGAGAGAGATATCCTTCAGCCTGGCGAAGTCGGAACGCTCGTAGAAATTCACGCCAAGCGGATTGGCGTTCGCATCATTGGCAAAATGTGTTCCATTGGGATTCGTCTCCGACCACCAGTCTTTTTTGGTGGTGTTGCGACGCACATCCGAGAATACGTTATCATCCTCCAGCGCGTTTCTTTTGGTGATGCCATTCACCCCGTGGAAGAATACCATCAGGCTGACGCTTTTGTATTTGAATGTGTTGGTGATCCCCCATATGAGTTTGGGGTCCTCATACCCGAGGATGGTACGATCGCTGGCTGTGTTGATCGCTCCGTCACCATTGACATCCCTGACCTTCACCCAGCCAGGCTTTGCCGTTGGCTGCGCGGATTTAGCGACTTCTTCCGCCGACCTGAATACCCCGTCGTATGCCAGCCCGTAGATCAGGTTGATCGGCTTGCCGATGAACCACTGGTTGCCAATATCATCCTTACCATCGCCATAGAGGTCCACGATGCGGTTCTGGTTGTGCGATACGTTCAGCCCTGTCGTCCAGCTGAATTCTTTTTTTCGGATATTCGTAGTCGTTAGTCCGAGTTCGATGCCTTTGTTGGCGGTCTTCCCGATATTCTGCAGGATCCTGGTGAAGCCCTGCACGGAGGAGATGGTGCGGTTCAGCAGGAGGTCCTGTGTCCTGTTGGAGTAAACATCCAGCGTTCCCTGGATCCTGTTCCCGAGGAATCCGAAGTCAAGACCGACGGTGAGGGAGTTTGTCGATTCCCAACCCAGCTGGTCGTTGGCGAGGCTGCTCGGTATGTAGCCCGGTAGGATGCTCGTGCCGGTCAGGTAAGGCGCATTGGTGAGCTTGGCAAGGGAGCTGTAAGAGGATACGGCCTGGTTGCCGTTGAGCCCGTATGATGCGCGCAGCTTAAGGCTGCTGACGAAACGGAGGTCGCGCATGAATGCTTCACGATGTAGGTTCCAGGCAACGGCCGCTGAGGGAAACACGCCGTATTTCTTGTTGGTGCCGAATCCGGAATAGCCATCCCGCCTGGCGGTCAGCGTCACAAGGTAGCGTCCGTCATAGCCATAGTTGATGCGTCCCATCTGTGAAAGAAGGTTCTGGCGGAAGTTCGCAGTCGACGGCGTGAGCAGCGTGGCCGCACTCATCTGGTAGTTCGTGAGCACATCATTCGGAAAGCCTTTGCCCTCCAGCTGGTCACGATCAAAATAATTGCTCTGGCTGCTGTACAGACCGGTAAAGTTGAGGGTGTGCTTGCCGAAATCTCGGCTGTAGTTGAGGATGTTCTCGATCGTCGTGTTCCGGTTGATCGAGTTGTAGTTCAATGCCGTGCCGGAGGCCTCAAGGCCCTGCGCCACATCCCTGCCCCAATAGGTCTTGCGCTGGTTGTTCTCGAACTCTATGCCTGTATTGATCTTGTACGAAAGTCCCTTCACGAACGGGATATCTATCCGTGCACTGTTCGCAGAGAAGATCCGGTAAGAATTGTCATTGTTCAGCACCAGGGTGTTCGACAAGGGGTTGCGGGATGGCGGATAGTCGTCGTACGCGTAGATCCTCGGAGTGCCATCATCATTGAAAGGCGTGGTGAGCGGGTTGAAGAAATTCGCACCGCCGCCCGTGTTGCGGGAGTCTGAGAATTCCACCGGAAGCCCATCCCGGTTCTGATAAGAAATTTGTGTGCTGCTGTTGATGGTCAGCCAGCTGGTCGCTTTGATCTCCAACGTCGGACGCAACGAGTATCTGCGAAAGCGGTCGTTCACGGTCACTCCCTGAACATCCAGGTACGTGCCGCCGAAATAGAAGCTGATCTTATCGGCACCGCCGGCAATCGACAGGGAATGCTGTGAGCGGGTGCCCTGACGTGTCGCCAGATCATACCAGTCGACTCCTTTACCGGCATCATACACCGCCTTCTCCGCTGCAGAAATGGTATTGGGCGCATTGACCCTGGTGGTCTTGAATTGATAAAACTCTTCGCCATTGAGCAGGTCAGGCTTATTCGTGATCGATTGTGTGCCGTAAAATCCGTCGTAGGTGACATTGAGGCGACCTTTGCGGCCCTGCTTGCTGGTGATCAGGATGACACCATTGGAGCCTCGTGAGCCATAAATGGCCGCGGCAGAGGCATCCTTAAGCACTTCGATGGATTCCACATCGTTCGGGTTGATCTCCGAAATACCGCCTTCATACGGGATCCCGTCCCAAATGATCAGCGGACCATTGCTGGCACTGATCGAATTACGACCCCGAATCAGGATCGAGAGGTCGTTGCCCTCTGCACCCCCACCGTTGGTGTTGATCTGAAGACCCGGGACGGATCCCTGCAGGGCCTGCGCCACATTCGTGTTGGGGAGTTGCTGAAGCCTTTCCTTTGACAGGGAGGCGACCGCACCCGTGACATCCCGCTTGCGCTGGGTGCCATATCCCACAACGACGACTTCGTCCATGCCAAGGGATGATTCTTTCAATATGATATCTCCTCCGGATGCCTTTGATACGGATGTTTCAAGGGATTCATATCCGATGAATGATACCAGTATGACGCCATCGCCGGATGCCGACACAGTGAGTGCATAGCTTCCGTC
>JBIKIB010000209.1:0-6601 GCA_044361845.1 Chitinophagaceae bacterium
AGGGCCAGCAGCTCGAAGGCATCAATGAGTAAACCATAGGCATCGCCCAAAGGGCCGGCGAAGAGACGATGCGTTCCCAGTGCACCGTCCAGCACGATCTCCAGCACTTCCAGATTGATGATGATGAAACCGGCATAGATCACAAGATGCATCACGGCCACCAAGGGGTTCCGGAACATCTTCTTTTGCCCGATCGCCAGCAGCAGCATGTTGCGCCATCTTTCCGGTTTCCGGTCATTCAGGTCCAGATCCCTCCCGAGGAGTATATTCCTCCTGATCTCCATGATCTTTCGTGAAAAAAACCAGATCGAGAAAGTGGTCAGTAAGACAAAGGCGATTTGTTGTATGATTTGCATGGCTTGGATTAGATTTGTGTGGACAGATTCCGATACGTCCCGTATTCAACAGATTGAAGTTACGCAAAGATGGAAAAAAAACACATCCTTACCGGAGCGCATGCTGCCATGAAGCTTCGCCGCATGGCTTATGAAATCCTTGAGGAGAATCCGGATGAAACCGAGATCATCCTGGCAGGGATCCTAGACAGCGGCCTTGTCGTGGCCACACAACTGAGATCGATCCTATCGCAGATCTCCACAAAGCAGGTTCAGCTGATCTCGATCCGCATGGACAAGCAACACCCTTCAGAGATCATTGTGGATACACCGATGGATTTCGACGGAAAGACCATCATCCTGATCGATGATGTGACCAATAGCGGGAAGACACTTCTCTACGCCCTGAAGCCATTCCTGGAATGCTATCCGAAAAAGATACAAACACTGGTACTGGTGGAGCGAAGCCATAAGGCATATCCCATCCATCCGGATTATGTAGGCCTGCGCCTCGCGACCACCTTGCTCGACCATGTATGTGTGGAATTTGACGGCGGGGAGATCACGGGTGCCTTCATAGAATGAACAAGAAAGGATTCAAAAATAGAGCAGATACGCCCTGAACTTTCCATTGCCATCCAGCTCGAGGGTGGGTGCCGGGATCTTGAAAACGTTGATCACGGAGAATACCGTGCGCAATGCCTTGCTTTTGACGGGAATGCGGGTGAGGTCCACATCCAGTGACAGGAAAAAACGCCTGTATCGCTGCACATCCGTCCGGTCGATGGTATTGCCATTGTTGTCGGTCCATATATTCTCCGTTCCGCCAAGCATGGTCCGCGCATTATGCCCGAAGGAGATATTGAGCCATTTCGGGATGGTTTTTTCCGGAAAAAATGCACTCAGGTTTCCACTCAGCCAAAGGGTTTGTCCATTGTAATCCTTCAGGAATCTTTCGACCCCGCTGGTCCCGAAAAGTTCGTTTGTCCGTGACCGGTAGGATGGATCGTGCTTCACGGGGAAGTAGCTGATCTTGAGGGTCAGTCTTTGTTCTTTCCATCCGAGTTCCTGTGAGAGAAAGAGTCCTGCGCCCAGGGTGTTCATGTACATGTCCCCCATGCTGAATCCCCATTTTTCAGAGTAGCCGTCCAGCATTTCCACCATCGTCAGGTAGGCCATGCTGCTGAGGGTTGCCGTCCATGCGGCTTTCTTTTGGTTCATGCCGGCCCATCTCCAGAGGTCTGCACCGACGCGACTCCCGGAATAGGTGCTCATGGCATGCCCCAGCTTGTCCATCTGCATCCACTCGTCCCAATCATTGAAGAAATGAAAGGGCTGCCGCTGGTAGTTTGAGTACCAGGCTTCGTTGAGGGTGATGAAGGAGCCTGCTATGAACGCCGCTTCTATCGACCCGACCGTGAGAAGCCTCTGTTTGCGGGTACGGTCAGGCAACCGGGTGGATTCTTTCGATCGGGTCGTTGTGGTGTCCTTGATATCCTGCAGATATGCGGTATCTTGGCCCGTGGACGGATCCCTTCGCAAAAGGAAGATCAGAAAGAAAACAAAGGTTTTGGTCGACGTACGCATGTTTCGTGGAGCAGGCTGCAAGGCCGCCACAAATGTATACAAGATTGTCTTTGGCTGTCGTTGTCTTTTCATGAACTCTTTGCTCCTGACACTTGCAATGAATGCCTTTCTATCAGTATTTTTATATTTCGCCGGACAGATATGCCTGGTTTGTCAATCATAAAATCCCTTACAATGGATGTCGCAATACAAGAAAAAATAAAATCCTGGCTCGAAGGAAACTACGATGCAGAGACGAAGACCGAGATAGTGAGGATGCGGAACGAGCAACCCAACGATCTGGAGGATGCCTTCTATCGCAACCTGGAATTCGGCACAGGCGGCCTCCGGGGTATCATGGGCGTGGGCACGAACCGGATCAATAAATATACCATCGGTATGGCCACGCAGGGCTATGCAAACTATCTGCGTAAGTCGTTTCCTGACAAGCAAGTGCGCGTGGCGGTGGCACATGACTCCCGCAACAACAGCCGCATGTTTGCTGAGATCACGGCGAACGTCATGGCCGCAAATGGCATCAGGGTCTTTCTCTTCGAAGCGCTGCGACCCACACCGGAACTGTCATTTGCCATCAGGCACCTGGAATGTCAGGGTGGTGTGGTATGCACTGCATCCCATAATCCGCGCGAATACAATGGCTACAAAGCTTACTGGAACGATGGTGGTCAGCTGGTGCCGCCGCATGATAAGCATGTCATCGATGAGGTGGATGCCATCGCCTCTGTAGATGAAGTGAAGTGGAGTGGTGGGGAGCATAATATCAGTATCATCGGTGAGGAAGTTGATGAGGCATACCTCGGTATGGTCAAAAGCCTCAGCATTTATCCCGATATCATCCAGCGGCAGAGCGACCTGAAGATCGTCTATACCCCGATCCATGGCACGGGCATCACGCTGGTGCCAAAAATCCTGGATCGTTTCGGCTTTAAAAATGTGCACCTTGTCGAAGAGCAGATCCAGCCTGATGGGAACTTCCCGACAGTGGTTTACCCCAACCCGGAAGAAAGCGAAGCCATGAGCCTCGGCCTGGCAAAAGCGAAAGCCATCGATGCGGATATCCTGCTGGGTACCGATCCGGATGCCGACAGGGTAGGCATTGGCGTGAAGAATGATAAAGGCGAGTGGGTGCTGCTGAATGGCAACCAGACCGCTGTGCTGGCCTTCAACTATATGATCGAGGCGCGAAAGGCAAAAGGACTGGCAAGGTCGAACGATATGGTGGTGAAAACCATCGTCACCACCGATATGATCGATGAGATCGCGAAGGCCAATGGTGTATCCTGCTATAATGTGCTGACGGGATTCAAATGGATCGCCGAACTCATCAAGGAGAAAGAGGGCACCGAACACTATGTCATCGGAGGAGAGGAGTCTTACGGCCTGATGATCGGTGATCGCCTCCGCGATAAGGATGCCGTGAGTGCAGTTGCCCTGCTTTGCGAAATGGCCGCTTATGAAAAAGACAAAGGCATGACACTCTATGGCAAACTCATGGAGTTGTACATGACCTATGGCTTCTACAAAGAACATCTGGTGTCGATCACCAAGAAAGGGATGGACGGACAGCAGCAGATCGCTGCCATGATGGATCGTTTTCGCAATGAACCACCCGCCAGCCTGAACGGCATCGCCGTTGTCGCGTTGCTCGATTATGAGAAGAGAGAAGCAAGGGATCTTGCCACGGGCGTGGTGAAGCCCATCTCCCTCCCAAAAAGCAACGTGCTGCAGTTCATCCTTGCTGATGGCAGTAAGGTCAGTGCAAGGCCTTCCGGGACGGAACCTAAGATCAAATTCTACTTCAGTGTGAAAGGTATACTCGAAAACCGGGAGCACATCTCGGAGGCCGAAGCATCCCTGGATGCGAGGATCCGGCAGATCATTACCGACCTGCAACCCTGATCCGGCATGGATAAGCATTAAAAAACCCCGCATAGCAGCGGGGTTTTTTAATGACGGATGTCAAAAGGTTCATACTGGGATCTTAAGTTCCTGTCCGGGGTATATCTTGTCAGGACTGCTGAGCTTGTCACTATTGGCTTCGAAAATGTCCTTCCAGCTCACTCCCGTGAATTTGGCAGCGATGCGGGAGAGATTGTCTCCGGCCTTGACGACGTAGGTCTCAGGTGCACTGGCATCGACGCTCACGTTCAAGACGAGGTCTGCAGTGCGCATGTCCGGGTCAATCTTGTCATATAAATCCCAAACCTGGTTCTTGATCTGGTGGGTAGGAACCGTACAGGTGACATATAAGATGTTATCCTGTTCTGCGATCTGCATATTGGTGGCCCCGTTGCTATTGGCGAATCCGATCAGCTCACTGTATTTTTCCTGTAGTGCCATGGAAATCCTTTTAATGGGTTATGATGAATTACTTTACGATGTTCAGGTTATTGATGACCTTCTTCGGCTTTGACTCGTTTGCAGCCTGTAATACCTTGGCGAGGTCTGCTTTTTTCACCGTGCCGGTGAGCGTCACGATGCCCGCGGTGTCGATGTTGAAATTCACCCCTTTGATGCCTTTGCTGTCGAAGGCAGACTGGATACCTTTGCGCAGTTCTTCGAAAGGATTGATCACGACCGGTGGTGGGGGAGGAGTAACGGAGAGGCTGTTCACCACTGACTTAACACCCTTTACGCCCTGGAGTGCGGCTTCCACGGCAGCTTTGGTCGCATCGTCAGCTACAGTTCCTGTCAATGTCACCACCCCGTTCTTGACATCCACTGCAAGCCCCTGGGCAACAGCGGAGATCTTGGCTTTCACGGATTCCGCCACGGCTGAATCGTTGGGTTTGCATGCAGTGAACAGTACGGATACCGCCATTGCGAAGACAAGAATTTTTGATAAATACACTCTGTTATTCATGTTTCTTTAATTTACAACAAAGTAACTTTAAACCATAATTCCATCAAAAAAAGAGGGTGGACATTATCATGTAATGTTCACGGAGTACATGATAATGTACATTATTCAAAATAAGTATCATGCGTCTGGCGGAAGATAGTTACAAATACAAGGGATTAAGAAAAGCGTTGGTCGACACTGTTCGGTCAAAGGGTATCACCGATGAAAAAGTCCTCGCGGCATTGAATGCTGTGCCCAGGCATTTTTTCCTGGACTCGGCATTAGACAAGGTGGCATACGAAGACAGGGCTTTCCCGATCGGAGAGGATCAGACGATCTCACAGCCTTATACCGTCGCCTACCAGACCCAGTTATTGCAGGTCCAGCCATTCCAACGCGTGTTGGAGATCGGTACAGGCAGTGCCTATCAGGCATGCATACTCGCAGAATTGAAAGCGTTGGTCTTCACCATCGAACGGCAGAAGCCATTGTTCGATCTGAACAAAACATTCCCGTTCCTGAAGCGGTACCCGGCCATTCACCTGTTCTACGGTGACGGATTCCAGGGCCTGCCGACATACGGTCCTTTTGATAGGATCATCGTCACGGCAGCGGCGCCCTTGATCCCGGAAAAACTCATTGAACAGCTGAAACCCGGAGGGATGATGGTCATACCGGTGGATGAGGGCGACAAGCAGCGGATGATGAGGATCACAAAGACTCCTGGCGGAGACATAGAGACGGAACGCTTCACCATCTTCTCGTTCGTACCGATGCTTGAAGGCAGGAATTGATCGGAGGAACCGGTTCGATCATCTTGCTTTGGCCCGCGGTCGCTTATTTCCCGGCACCTTGCAACACGGATGATCCCTGATCGAAAGTCATGGCGCACAAAAAAAGAGAAGCCGGAACGATTGCTCCAGCTTCTCTTTTATATTTTCCGGGTATGATCGCTTACTGAATGTTCATCCCTTCCTGCATACCATCCATTCCGCTGCTGTTGTTCTTGCGTTTGAACAGGGATACATCGAATTTGCCGAACCTCCAGCTGAAATTCAGTCGCAATACCTGCCAGTCGCGACGCCTGCTGAAATCCTGTAAGAAGTATTCCGATTCTGAATAGGTACTGTACACCCGGGTACGGAAAACATCGTTCATGCTCAAGGTGAGGGACCCTCTTTTCTCCTTCAGGAAATCCTTCCGGATGGCGATGTCGACACCATAGTTAGGGTTCACATAACCCTGTGCGGTCGTCTGCACGAATCCACCCCAGCTGCCGCCACCGCTTCCGCCGCGACCGCTGCTTCCACCGCGACCGCTTCCGCCACTGTTACCCTGTGGCAGGATGGACCTGCTGCGATAGTCGCCACTGAGCTGCACGCTGAAGTTCTTCGGCAACTTGATGCTTGCATTCATCTTTCCGAAGAAACTGGTGATGTCATTGGTCAGTTCCTTGTTCAGGTTCGAACCATTGATGGCTGAGTTGTAGAAGTTCAGATTCGTCGTGAGTTCCAGCCAGGTAGTGACGGGATTCTTCGACGTGAGCTCAAGTCCGTATGCACGGCTGCTGTTGGCATTCACATACGTGTTGATGATGACATCCCTTCCCGGTATCGGGCTGGCCTCTTTCACCTGGTATCGCGTGATCAGGTCGGTGCTCATTTTGTAATAAACCGATGCAAGAAGGCTATGCCCTTTCTTGAAACTTTTTTGATATCCGAGTTCCAGTGAGTTCGTGAATTCCGGCACCAGGGCGGGGTTACCCCTGCTGATATTCAAAGAGTCGGTGTAATCCACGAAGGGCAGCAGTTGGAAGAAATTCGGCCTGTTGATCCTG
>JBIKIB010000020.1:0-20900 GCA_044361845.1 Chitinophagaceae bacterium
AAACCGATGACTGTTAGGATGGCTGCGATGAAATGCTGGTCTATCTCCAGCGGGAACGGTACGATATGTTTCAGGAAGGAGAAGACGGCCAGGGTCACCAACACGTCATGCAACAGTGCGAAGATCGTACCTGTAGAATACCTCCAGTCGCGGAAACGCAGGAAGATGTACAGGAAGATGGCGATCAATGCGAAGATCGTCGCTTTTACTGCGCCTTTCTTCAGGTCATCGGAAATCGACGGCAACACCGTCTGAGAGCTCTGGATGTTGTTCCGCTTGAACTGGTAGAAGGTCGCATTTTCGGGAAGGGATGTCTTCAGCGCATTGTACAGGGTTGATTCCACCAGGGAGTCCGCCGTTTTGCTTTGGTCATCGATCAGATACGACGTCGTGATGTTCAGCGTTTTGTTGTCCCCCACGGTTTTGATGATGGGGTTCTCGCCGAATGCCGTTTGCAGGGTATTGGCAACGTCATCCGATTTCATCTGCTGGTCGAAACGAATGGTATAGCTGCGTCCGCCTTTGTATTCCACACCTTGGTCGAAGCCATTTATCAGGGAGCCGATACCTAGCAACAGGACCACGACTGAGATGCCGTAGGCTATCTTGCGGTATTCGATGAATTTGAAGTTGGCATTCTTGAGGATGTTTTCACTCAGCTTGGAGAAATACTCAAAGTGGCGTTTTTTGTTCGTCCAGTAATCACTGATGAGTCTGGATACCAGGATCCCGCAGAAAAGCGACAACAGGATACCCAGTATCTGGGTGGTGGCGAAGCCAAGGATCGGTCCGAGACCGAAATAGAACAGGATGACTGCGGTGATCAGTGTGGTGATGTGTGAGTCTAGCACCGGTGGAAGGGAACGGCTGTATCCGTCGTTCACTGCCAGCAGATAGCTTTTCCCCTTTCGGAGTTCATCCTTTATCCTTTCGAAGATGATGACGTTCGTATCAACGGCCATGCCGATGGTGAGCACCAGACCTGCGATACCCGGGGCTGTGAGGGTTGCGCCGAGTGCACTGAGGATGCCTACGGTGAACAGCAGGTTGAGGATGAGTGCGATATTAGCCACCCAACCGCTGCTATTATAGTACATCAGCATCAATGCGAATATGACGAGGAAAGAGATCAGGAATGATAACGCGCCACCCTGAACGGCAGCTGCACCGAGTGTGGGCCCAACGACTTGTTCCTGAACGATCCTTGCAGGAGCGGGCAGTTTGCCTGACTGGAGGATATTGGCAAGATCCTGAGCTTCTTCGACGCTGAAGTTTCCGCTGATCTCAGAGGTTCCGGATGTGATCGGGTTGATCACATTCGGTGCGGAGTACACGATATTGTCCAGGACGATCGCGATCGGCTTTCCGACGTTCTCGGTGGTCATCTCCGACCAGATGCGTTCGCCTTGTTTGGTCATCAGCATCTTGATAGCGGCTCTTCCACGATCATCGAAATCCTGAGTGGCCT
Organism: Chitinophagaceae bacterium; assembly: GCA_044361845.1. Taxonomy (GTDB): domain Bacteria; phylum Bacteroidota; class Bacteroidia; order Chitinophagales; family Chitinophagaceae; genus Pollutibacter. The sequence continues at coordinate 1,469 of JBIKIB010000020.1, forward strand.
GCTGTACACCATCACCTTCCAGTTTTGCTTTTTCGACACCTTCCACGAACTTAAGGGCATATACCGGTAGGACATCGCTCTTTACACCTTTATCGTTCTTTTCCGGAACCCCATATGCGATTTTCATGTTCGAGGGGAACTGGGTTCTTACATTTTCGATGTTCAGGTATTCGTTGAAAAGGGATGTATCACTGGTGGAAACAAAGCCGAGGTAGGGAGCGAATGATTGTCTGCCATCCTGTCCCTGTTGTGGACCCACTGGCTGGAAAACCCTGAATAGCGATACGTCGGTTTTTGCGGATTTTGCAGTATCAGCGGCTGTGGAAGTACCGGTTTTGACCAGTTCACCGATGGTGGCGGTCTTGTTCGTATCGGCAAGAGCTCCGGGGGCTGACTGTTTTGCCATTGTGTCCTTACCTGTTGAGGTGGATGTCACTCCGGTATAGTAGTCCTTCAGTGCTTTCTCTGCGTCGCCCAGCGGCTTGTCGAGTTCACCGATGTTGTAGAGCTCCAGGAACTGCAGGTTTGCGGTTGCCTGTAGATACTTGCGGACCCTCTCCGGGTCATCTTTCACACCGGGAAGCTCCACCGTGATAATACCTTTTGTCTGATCTAATTGTACATTGGGCTGGGCCACACCGAACTGGTCGATGCGTTTCTGCAGCACATTGTATGTATTGCTGATGGCACCATCCGCGTAAGCACGCAGTTTTGTGAGCACATCATTGTCGGAGTCCCCGATCTTGATGGTTCGCTGACCGGTGCCGGCAAAGATCGAAGAGAGCTTGGCGCTGGGGTTCTGTTCCTTATAAGCCTGTGTGAACAGGGTTATGAAGTCTGCGTCACTGGCGGCCTTGCGTTGATTTGCCAGGACCAGTGCCTTGTTCAGGCCCGGATCTTTCGGGTTATTGGACAAGGATCGCAGCAGACCTTCCAGTTCCACTTCAAGCGTCACACTCATGCCACCCTGAAGGTCAAGGCCCAGGTTCAGTTCCTGCTCCTTTGCTTTCTGGTAAGAGATGGCTCCTGTGGTGCCGTATGTGATGGTCTTTTCGCGTGTGCTGTCCAACAAGCGGCGCAGCTTTTTTTTGTACTCGGCCTCTTTCACTTCAACGCCAGCATTCGGGAAGCCTGCTTTTACGTAGGCATTCGCTTTGTCTTCCATCTTCTTTTCATGGTTCTTTACGACCCATGTGAAATGCAGCTGGAAGATCGAAATCAGGATGAGGGCGATTGCGAAAAACCGTACCAAACCTTTGAATTGCATAAGAAAAATGTTTGTTCAGGTGATGCCCTGCGACACATAGTGATTTTTTTGCAGGGCGGGCAAAGATATGTTTTTTTTAAGGCAGCAAACAGGTTGTACCCGCCAAATTTAAGTTCTTTGCAGGATGCTTCCACCTGCCCTAGTCAGTCCATGTGGGCATACCCGTTCTGATTTTTCCTTTATTTTTGAATATGCCCGCTAAAGCCATCCTCTTGCTGTTGTCGGTCTCTTACCTATTACAGACATGTACACCAATCGCAAAGCCCATCAAAACCCGCACTAAAGATACCCGTAAGCCTGCAGCTGTTTCAGCCGATATTATTCATAAAGGGCTGCTGGACAGCTTATTGAAAGTCGGTTCCGGACGTTTTGCTCCGGTATTCAGCGATCCGGAAGCCTATAATCTGCAGATCCTCTATACCAGCATCCGCCGAACTACAGGCGGGAAAGTCACATTTACCGATCATCATTTCAACCTCGATCGCGGCAGATATTTTTATCCTGCCAGTACGGTCAAGTTGCCCGTGGCGATCCTGGCTTTGCAACGCCTGAGGGAATTGAATCGTCCTGGCCTCGACCGGAACAGTACTATGGTGACCGATGCGGCTTACCCCGGCCAGACACCTGTTTTCAATGATCCATCTTCTGCTGACGGCAGGCCCGACATTGCTCATTACATAAAAAAAATCCTTCTGGTCAGTGATAATGATGCATACAACCGGCTCTATGAGTTCCTGGGCCCGGAATACATCAACCGCGAACTAAAGCGGATGGGGTATGCCGATGCGGAGATCATCCATCGGCTCGAGGTCAACATGACAGAGGATCAAAACCGGCACACCAATCCCGTCAGGTTCTATGATGCCGATGGCAAGCTCCTCTATGCGCAGGCTGCCCGTTATGACACCGGACCATACACCCTCCGGCACGACAGCCTGGGCAAGGCATACATCCAGGGAGGCAAGTTGCGCAAAGGGCCGATGGATTTCTCCCGAAAGAACCGCATCGGATTGATGTCTTTGCACAATATCCTTCGTGCGGTCATGTATCCTGAATCTGTTCCTGCGGGTCAGCGCTTCAACATCTCCGACGACGATCTTGCCTTTATACGTCGGTATATGTCGGCCATGCCTTCCTCTACCGGATTTCCGTCATACGACCCTGAAGAATACTACGATACTTACTGTAAGTTCCTGCTTTTCGGAGCAGAAAAGACGCGAACGATCCCGCCTCAACTGAAAGTCTATAACAAGGTAGGGGATGCGTACGGGCACTTGTTGGATATCGCCTGTTTCCAGGATTCCGTGCGGGGCGTGGAATTCATGGTCAGTGCCGTGGTTTATTGCAACAGTGATGGTACACTCAATGATGACCGCTATGACTATGATGACCTGGGTTTTCCACTGCTGAAGTACATCGGAGAACGTATTTATGCTCACGAACTGGCAGAGTCGAAGGGGAAATAAGTGTGATATTTACTACCTTCGCCGCCATAAACCTGCTATACATGAGACTATCTTCCCGACTCGATCTATTCAATGAACCGGAGACCTTGAAGATGGCCAAGCTCGGTCGCGAGCTACGGGCCCAGGGTGTGGATGTGATCGACCTTTCCCTTGGAGAGCCAGACTTCGACACCCCGAACCACATCAAGGAATCGCTGAAAAAAGCTGTTGATGAGAACTGGAGCCATTATACACCGGTGGCAGGTTATCCGGAACTCCGGGAGGCGGTCTGCGTGAAACTCAAGCGAGACAACCAACTGGACTATCGTCCTGAGAATATCCTGATATCCACAGGTGCGAAGCAAAGCCTGGCGAACGTCGTGATGGCGATCGTCGACAAGGGTGATGAAGTCATCATCCCCACACCATATTGGGTGACTTATTCTGAGATCGTGAAGCTTTGCGAGGGAAATGTCGTGTTGGTCCGCACGAGCGTGGAAAATAAATATAAGATCACCCCGGAAGAGCTGGAGGCGGCCATCACGCCGAAGACCAGTCTGTTCATGTTCTCATCGCCATGCAATCCCAGCGGCTCGGTCTACACCCGGGAAGAGCTCGCTTCACTGGCCGAAGTATTCCGTCGCCATCCTCAGGTGTTCATCATCTCTGACGAGATCTATGAATACATCAATTTCGTCGGGCAGCACGAAAGCATCGCTCAGTTCCATGACCTGAAAGACAGGATCATCATCATCAATGGTCTGAGTAAGGGATATGCCATGACAGGTTACAGGCTCGGGTATATTGCTGCAGACCCTGCAGTCGTGAAGGCTTGTGAGAAATTACAGGGACAGTTCACCAGTGGTGCCAATGCTGTCACCCAGCGGGGTGCCATCACCGCACTGACAGGAGAGATGGGACCGACGTTGAAGATGAATACAGAGTTCACGCGTCGTCGTGCGCGCATGCTGGAGCTGCTGGCGGCCATCCCGGGTGTGAAAGTCGCCGAGCCGGATGGTGCGTTCTATGTGTTCCCGGTCGTGACGAGTTATTTCGGTACATCAGATGGTACATCTGCCATCAATGACGCCGATGACCTATGCATGTATCTGCTGAATTACGCGCATGTGTCCACTGTGACGGGCCGTGCATTCGGGGAGCCTGATTCCATCCGTATTTCTTTTGCCAACAGCATGGAAAAGATCGAGGCCGCCATGGCAAGGATCAGTGCGGCGATGGCCAGGCTCACAAAATAAAAGATCATAATTTACTGATATAAGCCAGGGCCGGGAGATTTCCCGGCTCTTCTTTTTATACCATCCTGCATTCGACACCAGTGGATATCCTATCGGTAGAAGGCGATCCTGCAGCAGTCATCGTGGTGATGGGTAGGGCGAAGCTAATGTGCGGGTAATTCTATCATCTCCAACCTTCAGGGATATTTACGGAGCAGGTACATCATCACCAGGCCACCGATCAGGTCGATCAGAAAATGAATGATCATCACCAGCCATAGGGAACCGCTGTAGATGAAGATGATGCCCAGCAGCAGGGATAGCATGAAGATCTTCATGATGGCCACCCAGCCCTGGTAGTAGTGTGCGAGGCTGAACAGAAAAGCCGGGGCGGTCACAGCGAGTATCGGAATGCCGGAGCGGCCGTTGAATTCAGGAAGAAAATAAGTGACCATGAACCCCCTGTAGATGATTTCTTCGCAGACGGCTGCAGCTATGCACATGATCGTATATGCAGGAATTTCCCTGACAAATCTTGGCAGAAAGGGGGCCTTTTCCTGCATTTCTCCAAGCATATTGCCTTCTGTCGATCCTTTCTTGATATTCACGATCAGGTCTGCGAGGTAGAGCAGGGTCAGAAATGTCACGAGTAAGGCTGTTGTAGGGATACTACCAGCGTTGAAGCCCGGCTTAAAGCCCATTGCCGATATGGGCCTGTCTTGCCACCACCATTGCACCATGATGATACCGGCACTTAGGAATAAGAAGATGCTGTTGGAGAGGTAGAATCTTTTTCTGACATGCTCGGTGAAGTTGATCTCTTTGAGTCCGTCTTTGCTTTTCACGCCGGAGATGAATGGCAGTAGCCAACCGAAGACCAGCACAAGTATATGGTCGGAGAGGGAAGGGAAATCATTCATGTGTAAATGGTGGGGATGTTCTCCGATTCGGAAGGCGATATCTGTCCCGGATCAGGTATGTTCCTGCCTGTTCGTCATGTCGAGCAGTTTTCGGTGCAGAGTCAGCACCTGCGGGATCAATGGGGTGTGGTCATCGTTCAGGATGACAAAATCACAGCGGCTGATTTTTTCATCCTCAGACATCTGTTTGCTCATGCGTTGCCGAACCATGTCTTCGGTGATGCCATCGCGCGCCATGACCCTTTGTACGCGCAGGTTTTCCGGTGCGGATACCCCGATCACAAGCTCCAGTTCTTTTTCGGATCCGCTTTCAAATACAAGGGCGGCTTCTTTGATGGCGTAGGGTGCGTGTTGCATCGACATCCAGTTTTTTGCGTCACGGATCGTAGCGGGATGCACCAGTGCGTTGATGGCTTTTGTTTTTTCCGGATCACCGAAGACCTGTTGCGAAAGCCAGGCCCGGTTCAGTATGCCGTTGACATAGGATTCCTCTCCAAAAAGCCGAATGATCTCATCTTTCAGGAGCTCGTCGTGCTGCATCAGGCTTTTTGCGGCCTTGTCAGCATAATACACAGGGATACCAAGCACTTCGAAGATGCCTGCCACGGTGGACTTCCCCGAGCCGATACCCCCTGTCAGTCCGATCCTCAGCATATTGGGTGTTTGTGGGTGGTTACTGAAGCATGCAAAAGCCACCGGATGCCGATAAGGCATCCGGTGGGGTATTTTTTCGCGGTCTGTCGGCTTATTTCGCCGTCGTTGCGGCGGGCTTGTTCAGTTGCTCGCTCCATTCCATGCTGATGGCGCTGCGTTCGATCTTAAGGTAGCTGCCTGGGTTCACCTCCATTTGTATGGTGGTATTGTCGTCGTTCACTTTGTGTACGATGCCGTGAATGCCGGCGATGGTAACGATCTTATCACCTTTTTGGAGGCTATCCTGGAAGGTTTTGGCCTTTTTGGCTTTTTGTGCCTGTGGGCGGATCATGAAGAAATAGAATACCAGGATCATGCCGCCCAGCAGGATCAGCTGCATGGTACCGGCGTTGGCGGGAGCAGCCTGAAGGAGAAAAGAGATCGGGTTCATGTATTGTATTTGATTAGTGAATGCTCAATGTTCGGGGTCATTTACCGGGTGTCACTTCTACGTCGAACGACAGGTTATAGACAGATGCTGTGGTGTTCGCATACACCGTCAGTGTCTTGTGGTTTTGGCCGGTCCTTCCTTTGCTGTCGAAGGCGGCACGTATAAGGCCTTCTTTTCCCGGACCTATAGGTTCTTCGGGTTTTTCCGCAACGGTGCATCCGCAGGATGCTGACACGTTGTTGATCACCAGTTGTTCCGTACCTGTATTTTTGAAGCGGAATGTGACTTCAACCTTTTCTCCTTCCCGGATCTTTCCCATATTCCTTGCAGAGTCGATCCATTGGATGGATGTCAATGGTTGTGGTCGGGGGGGGGCAACGGCAGGAACGGGCTGAGCCTGTGACTCATTCGTGGTGTTTTTGTCATCGCTTTGTGCGCAGCCTGTTGACAGGATGATGGTGATGACGGCTCCGGAAAGTATGTGCAGCGAAGATCTCATATTCGTGGGTTCAAGGCCAAAACTAATGAAAGAAAGGCTATTTTTTATATTCCACCTTATGTAGATTCCCTTGCAGTTCTATCTCCTTATGGATGCTGTCGAGGATACCATTCACAAACTGGCCGCTTTGCGGGGTGCTGTACTCCTTTGCAAGGTCAATATATTCGTTGATGGTGACTTTTGCCGGAATGGTTTCGAAATAGAGCAGTTCACATAATCCGAGGCGCATGATGATCATATCCAGCTGTGCGATACGGTCTGCATCCCAGTTCTTCAATTTCGGACGGATCAAGTCGAGGCAATGTTCTTTTTTCTCAATGGCAGTGCTGAGCAGCTTTGATGCGAATTGACGTTTTTCTAGGGAGATGATGTTGGCGAAATCGTAGCTGGTGGGTTTATGAAGAAAGTTCTGTATCATCTGCTGCATCATTTCCGCATCATCATCCCAGTGTATGAAAGACTCTTCAAGATGTGTGATGAGGTTATCATCCGGCAGCATCAGCTTGTTAAAGATGAAGGATAGGATGTCTCTTTCGCTTTGCTTCTCCCGTGATTGCAGTGTAATGTAATCGGCATATTCATCTGAATCCGCCAATTGGATATAGATGTGTTTGATGAGTGCCTGATCGCACATCGAGTCAAAATGCCATTTTGCCACGGCGCTTTTGAATGCGAAGTCCTCCAGTATATACCAGATCAGCGTATTGCCTGAAATTTTCGTGTTGACCTGAAGATCCTGCTCGGTGGGAAGGTGTTTGGATGACCGCTTGAGGGAGTCTGTTTCTGCGTATCGCGCGACTTCTGTGATAAGGTAGACGAGGTATGTGAACAATTGAATGGTCTGCTCGAGTTTGAGTTTGACCACACCATCTGCCACCTTAAGCTCTATTCCGGTACCTGCTGATTCAAATGAATAGAGGGTTTGCATGACCTTGACCCGGATATTTCTTCTACTTATCATATAAAAAGAGCTAGTGACGCCGCAAATATAGCCTGAAATCGGGTGCGGACAAAGCAGAAAAATGGTGGCATGAAAAATTGACAGGAAGAAGTGGATTAAAACTGACAGGAATCTCCAAAAACTGCTTTTTGGTCATCATATTCTGCCAAGTTTTCCTTCTTTTCGATAATGGTACGGATTTCGTATAGACATTGGCACTGCTGATCAGCCTGAACTGCTGGTTGTGGTACTTAGTTTAAAACATGTTTTTTTAATCAAATCAATTTAAAACGAAAGCTATGGCTAAGAAGTTAAACATTACCCCATTGCATGACAGGGTAATCGTGAAACCAGCTCCCGCTGAGGAAAAGACCGCAGGTGGAATCATCATTCCTGACACTGCCAAGGAAAAGCCCCAACGTGGTACGGTAATGGCTGCTGGTCCCGGCAAGAAAGACGAGCCAATGACCGTCACCGCAGGCAGTACTGTATTGTACGGCAAGTACTCCGGAACGGAGATCACCATTGAAGGCGTGGATTACCTGATCATGCGCGAGTCGGATATCCTCGCGATCGTTTAAACCAATGCATATCCATCATCAGTTAACTTAATTTTTAAACAATAGCATATGTCAAAACAATTGTTTTTCAATACGGAAGCCCGCAATAAGATGAAGAGGGGTGTTGACGTGCTCGCCAATGCGGTGAAAGTGACACTTGGTCCCAAAGGCCGTAATGTGGTACTTGAGAAGAAATTCGGCTCTCCTGCAGTCACTAAAGATGGTGTGACCGTTGCCAAAGAGATCGAGTTGGAAGATCCGATCGAGAACATGGGTGCTCAAATGGTGAAGGAAGTTGCTTCCAAGACTGCCGATGTGGCCGGTGACGGAACAACCACGGCTACGGTACTGGCACAATCCATCATCACAGAAGGATTGAAGAATGTCGCTGCCGGAGCGAATCCGATGGATTTGAAGCGCGGTATCGACAAGGCTGTTGACATCATCGTCAACAACTTGAAGAAGCAGTCTCAGACCGTCGGCAACGATTCCAAGAAAATCGAGCAAGTGGCTACCATTTCAGCGAACAACGATCCTGAAATCGGAAAACTCATCGCCAACGCAATGAACAAAGTCGGCAAAGACGGCGTCATCACAGTGGAAGAGGCCCGTGGTACCGAGACGAGCATCGAGCTTGTTGAAGGTATGCAATTCGATCGTGGCTACATCTCTCCATACTTCGTGACGAATTCCGATAAAATGGAGTGCGAGCTTACCACCCCTTATATCCTGATCTACGACAAAAAGGTATCTGCCATGAAGGATATCCTTCATATTCTTGAGAAAGTCGCACAACAAGGTGCTCCGTTGGTGATCATCGCGGAAGACCTGGAAGGCGAAGCACTTGCCACATTGGTGGTGAATAAGCTCAGGGGTACGCTCAAAGTTGCAGCGGTGAAGGCTCCGGGTTTTGGTGACCGCAGGAAGGAAATGCTCCAGGATATCGCCATCCTCACGAAGGGATTGGTGATCAGCGAAGAACAGGGCTACAAGCTTGAGAACGCTGACCTGACTTATCTTGGTCGTGCAGAGCGCGTGACCATCGATAAGGATAATACCACGATCGTGGGTGGCAAAGGAAAGAAGGACGAGATCAATGCCCGCATCGGTCAGATAAAAGCTCAGATAGAGACCACCACATCAGAATATGACAAGGAGAAGCTTCAGGAGCGCCTTGCCAAGCTGAGCGGCGGTGTTGCCGTGCTCAATATCGGTGCAGCTACTGAGACAGAGATGAAGGAAAAGAAAGACCGCGTCGATGATGCCCTGCATGCTACCCGTGCAGCTGTTGAAGAAGGCATCGTACCGGGCGGAGGTATCGCTTACATCCGTGCCATCGAGGCTCTTGATAAGAAGAAAGGTGCCAACGAAGATGAAACGACCGGTATCGCCATCGTGCGTCGCGCTCTTGAAGAGCCACTGCGTACCATCGTTGCAAACGCAGGCATTGAAGGTTCCATCGTGGTCCAGAAGGTGAAAGAAGGCAAAGATGACTACGGTTACAATGCCCGTACCGACACGTATGAGAAACTTCTTCTCGCCGGTGTCATTGACCCGACAAAAGTAAGCCGCGTTGCGTTGGAGCATGCTGCATCCATTGCCGGTATGCTGCTGACCACTGAGTGTGTGATCGCAGACAAACCCAAAAGGGAAGAGCCTGCACATAACCATGGCGGTGCACCCGGAATGGGCGGTATGGACTATTAATACCGACAAGATCGATAGATCGAAAATCGATCATCCTGTGGGAACAGTCGATCGGTTTCTATTGAAAATGCGAATATATCCAAGGGCTTCGGTACAACCGGAGCCCTTTTTTTATCAATGACCATGGTTGATCCCATCGCTGATCGGATTCCCTTTTGCGGGGCGATCCGGTCTTGAATATGCCTGAAGAAGCACATTCATTGATGATGAACGAATCCATCCAAGCCTAATCAATGCGATCTTTTGGGTAAAAGCTTACGAAATGTCATGTCAGTTTGTCCTTATGGGCTAGCTGATTGTTTCGTCAGTATGACAGGTTGGGATTTTTGGAGCATCCAGCCCTACGATCGGACGGTTCGGAATTGGATGACTTCAGTCTTGAGAAGGATTTTGCCGCAGATGCCGGACACTGCCTTTTGCCAGGAGGAACTGTGCAAGGCAATAGGTGATCATGACCCAGGTTCCTGCTCCCTTGAATCCGATGCGGAATCTGTTGATGGCGAGCAGTGAGTCGGAGAGCACGAATAGCAATGCCCCGCTTATGAATAAGAGGGCGGCCCATTGGTCGATCTTACCATATTGCCAGAGAGCGAATGCCAGCATGGTGCCAATCACAGAAGCATAGACGATCACCGGTATTTTCATCGCGCCAAGTCCGGGCCACAGGATATAGATAAGTTCGAATACGAACACCACTACTGCGAGCAGCATGACCGGTCTGCTTTTCAGGAATGATTTTTTAGTCGATATGATCCCTTTGAAATACCAGATGTACAGGAGGTGTGCAGACAGGAAGGCAAGGAGACCGCCAATGAAAAAAATCGGATCCCGAGCCTCCAGCATCAGCAACACATCCCCCAGCCATGAACATACCAGTGCGGCAATGAACAGCCGGGAAGGAACGGAGAGTGGTCTTACGTCATGATGGTATGCTACGATCAGAGCCGGTATCAGGAAAGGCTTCGTGAAAAACCTGATGGAGGGGTATTCGTTCAGGCAGATGATATCCGCCACCACGAAAATCAAAAATACAAACCAGCGGGGTGAAAAGCGTTCATTCATCTGCGGGTATTTCGATCCACACGTTTTTGTCGAAAAACAGCCGGAGAGAATCTTTGTGCCGGGTTGTATCTGCGATCGGGGCCAGGATCGGAATAAAAAGTTTGAACCGAAGAGAATCCTCTGTCTCCATTCTGATATCATGTCCCCATACCTTCAATTCTGTATATCTTTTAAAGGCTCTGTCCTTTTTCGCAACCTCTAGGATCACGTTGAAATTTCCTTTCGTCGCATCTGGTTGAGTCGTTTCTGTTGCGGTTGTTTCAGTGGTGGCGTCTGAAAGGATTCCTTCATTGGACTTCTGTGGTATCGAGTTATTGAAATCCGTACTGAACCTTTTCCCAAGGATATGGAATTTTGAATTGAGGAGATAAGCTACAGCGATGGTCAGGAGTACGACTGCCACTATCAGGATCTTGTTTGTCGCCATATTTCGTTTAGGATGCATGGCCAGGCTATCGATATTTGATTGCCCGCTTCCAAAACTATCCCTCGGCCTGATTTTTTTCTTCCCTTTGCTTTGATGGTATGGCAGGTTCGTTCCGATTTCCTGTATGAACTCCAATTCGTTTTTTGGGGTTTTTTGCAGGGTGCCAATGCCTTCAATGTTGAAGGGTTTGCTGATGTTGATCAATTCGTGCCCGAACTGAAAATAGGAGTCCAGGTCGGAGTACGACAATGACCTCATCTTTCCGGACTCCTTGGAAATGAACAAGATCAGTTCTTCATCGTAATCGGCCTTCGAATCGGGTCTGAATGACAGACTGCCCTGAGCGAACAGAGATACACCAGCCTCCGTATCATGGATTGATCGTATGGTACTATCATACATGAGTAGACCGAAACCTGGCAGTGATACGCTGCGGTTTTCGATGAGGTAATCTCCTATGAGTTGTGTCAGTTTCAATTTGTTGGCTTTTCCTGATGTCAGCATCGTTGAACAAGCATATTGGTAAGTTAATGAAAAACGTGATTTTTAAATGTTTATTATATACGGGTGGATCATATCTCACTGAATTTTAATGGTTTTTTAGTGTGATATGCTCACTTATCTTTGCAATATGCCACTCACGTCACAAGAAGAAGCATTCATGTCCTGGTGGGAACAGCGCAGGGAAAGGCATAAAAAGTTATCCTACCAGCTTTGGCTTGGTCTACCTTTGGGCTTTGCATTTGCCATTCCCATCCTGCTTAATTTTTTTGCAGGCCGTTTCTGGTACAAGCGTGCCGATGCTGTCGGGTCCAGCCAGTTCAACCCGATTGTGCTCTTTGTAGGGGTTATGTTGATCGCTGCATTCATCGGATTTTTCAGCCGGCAGTTCAACTGGGAACAGAACGAACAGCGATACCTTGAGTTTCGTGCAAAACAGGAAAAAGAGGATAGTGCCATGAAGAATGACTTGCAGAGTGCTGAAAATCCATGAACTTTGCGCATCAAATAACAACCCGATCATGAAAAGATTTCTCATTGCGTTTCTAGGTTTCGGTTTTTTATTGACCATTGGCTGCAAGAAGGACGCTGAGCCGGAAACCCTCGATCAGTACATCACGCGAATGAAACTGCGGGATTCGGTGTCTTCCGACGCCCGTGGGTTTTACTACAAGATACTTACCCAGGGCACTGGCGCAACCCCTAACCTATCTTCCAAGGTCACGGTATTTTATAAGGGTAAGCTTACTGATGAAACGGTATTTGACCAGACCGGTGCAACTCCGGTGACGTTCGGCCTCAACCAGCTCATACTGGGCTGGCAATATGGCATTCCCCTGATCAAGGCGGGTGGCAGCATCAGGCTGTATCTTCCCCCGTCGCTGGGGTATGGGTCGCAATCAGCAGGCAGTATTCCCCCGAATTCGGTACTGATATTCGACATCACCTTGCAGAGCGTTCAGTGATAATGGGTCAGTTGGTTTGTTGTCTGACCAAGAAACCTCTGCAGGGTTAATATTTTAAAAAGATTGTCTTGCCACACGATCCTATATCGGTATTCGACATGTTCAAGATCGGGGTGGGCCCTTCCAGTTCACATACGCTGGGTCCATGGAAGGCGGCATCCCTCTGCTGCCAAAAGCTTGATTCGAGAGGATTATTGGGCAGGGTGAAATCGGTCAGGGTACTCCTATATGGTTCACTGGCAAAGACCGGAAAGGGACATGGTACCGATATCGCAGTTCAGCTCGGACTGTGCGGAGAGGATCCTGTTCATTTTGATGTTGATCTTATCGATGCGAAGATCAAAGATATTCTTGACATGAAACGCATTGTGCTGAGCGGCATCCATGAGATCCCCTTCGATCCCCGGGAAGACATCGAGTTTTTGTTCACAGAGTCACTTCCTTTCCATCCCAATGCACTCACATTTCTTATTGGGTTGGATGAGGATGAGCAGGTTGCGGAGACGTACTACTCCATTGGCGGTGGCTTCGTACAGCAGGAGCTTGAATCCAGGATGACCAGGACGCAGGTGCAACTGCCTTTCCCGATCGATAATGCTTCAGACATCATGCACTGGTGCATGAAGACGGGTATGTCCATCAGTGAGGTGGTCATGGAGAATGAGCATAGCTGGAGGAAGGAGGAAGATACCCGGAGTGGTCTGCTTCACATATGGCGAACGATGCGCAATAGCATCTACAGGGGTTGTCATGCGCACGGGACATTGCCCGGAGGGCTTGGTGTCAAGCGACGGGCATTCGACCTGAACCGTAAACTCACCTCTGGCAGGCCCTATGAGGATCATGAGGGCTGGTTGCAGGCCATTCAGGAGGGGGGGAGTGATTTCAGGTATATCATCGATTGGGTGAGTTGCTTCGCACTTGCTGTCAACGAGCAGAATGCTTCTTTCGGAAGGGTCGTCACCGCGCCCACCAATGGTGCGGCAGGGGTGATTCCAGCGGTCTTGCAGTATTTCATTAGTTTTTGCGGTGGCAATAATGATGATTCGATCGTTCAGTTTTTATTGACGGCATCAGAGATCGGAAGTATTTTTAAGAAGGGTGCTACCATCTCTGCTGCGATGGGCGGGTGCCAGGCCGAGATCGGAGTGTCATCGGCCATGGCCGCTGCAGCTTTGTCGGAGTGTATGGGGGGGACGCAGCGCCAGGCCCTGATGGCCGCGGAGATCGCAATGGAGCATCATCTGGGGCTCACCTGCGACCCCATCGGAGGACTTGTACAGATCCCTTGCATCGAACGGAACACCATGGGTGCGATCAAGGCCATCACCGCAGCACAACTCTCCCTGCAAGGCTCGCCCGATTTTGCAAAAGTATCCCTTGATACGGTCATACTCACGATGTGGGAAACGGCAAAGGATATGAGCCATAAATACAAGGAAACATCCGATGGAGGACTTGCGGTGAATATTCCGATCAGCCTTAGTGAATGCTGATGCGGTATGATTAAAACCATCGCATACCGAACCATTTTGTACACTTATTGTTGCATAGACTTTACTACATTTGAGGGTTCAAATCAGTTGACCCCGACACTAAACTCTCTTTGATTCAAAGGATTTCAATGGCAGATATAAATTCGCCGTCCACGGGGAAATCCCCGCTGGCAAGGATATTACAGGTATTGAAGATGGAGCGGGAGGAGATCACTTCTGTGTATCTCTATGCTGTGCTGAATGGAGTGATACAACTATCCCTTCCCCTTGGAATCCAAAGCATCATCAGCTTCGTCTTGGGCGGCTCCATCTCCACATCCCTCGTGATCCTTATAATGCTGGTCGTGACCGGCGTTTTCTTCTCTGGACTCGTACAGGTCAATCAGATGAGGATCATTGAAAAGGTGCAGCAGAAGGTCTTCGTGCGCTATGCATTCGAATACGCCTACCGGCTTCCAAAACTCGACCTTAAAAGTGTCGACAATTACTATCTACCGGAGACGGTTAACCGATTCTTTGATACGGTATCGCTTCAAAAAGGGATCTCAAAACTGTTGCTTGAATTTCCATCTGCTAGCATCCAGATTTTTTTTGGACTGGTCCTTCTATCCTTCTATCACCCTTTCTTCATAGCATTCAGCTTCACCATCATTACCCTGCTTATTGCGATCATCTATTTTTCCGGCAGCAAGGGTTTGGAGACATCCATACGCGAGAGTGAATACAAGTACGGTGTTGTCGCATGGCTCGAAGAGTTGGCGAGGCTCGTCCCTTCGTTCAAGTTCTCCAAAGGAAACCCTCTGAATCTCAGGCGTACGGATTCGCTTGTCAATGGATACCTCGAAGCACGGACCAGTCATTTCAGGATACTTCAGTTCCAGTATTGGACGCTTATCGGTTTCAAGGTGGTCATCACTGCCGTGATGCTAGTAGTGGGTAGCCTGTTGTTGATCAATCAGCAGCTGAACATCGGGCAGTTCATTGCGGCGGAGATCGTGATCCTGCTGGTCCTGAATTCGGTGGAGAAAATCATCATCAATCTCGATAAAGTGTATGATATCCTCACGTCTGTGGATAAGCTGGGCAAGATCATCGACAGCCCGCTGGAGGCGGAGGGAGGGATCCGTCTTTCGCCTTCTTCCAATGGATTGCATATCACCCTTCGGGATCTGTCATTCGAATTGTCAGGTAAACTGGTTTTGAACGGAGTGACCTTCGATGTGCCTCCTGGTAGTAAGGTCGCCGTCACGGGGCATGATGGCTCCGGAAAGTCGACCTTGCTGCGGATGCTCAGTGGGGTGTTCACGGATTATAACGGGAGTATCCTCATCAACAATATCCCCATGAGGGATTACCAGCTGGCTCCATACCGACACCAGACAGGCATCCTTTTAAGCCAGCAGGATATTTTCTTTGGCACCCTGCTGGAAAATATCACCATGGGGGACGAAAGCATCCATCCGGAGGAGATCATCAAACTGGTTGAACAAATAGGGCTCGTGGATTTCATGCAGGAGGCGGGTTTTGGATTCTCCTCTGTGCTGGACCCACTGGGAAAACGATTATCCCGATCCGTCATACAAAAGATCCTGCTGTTGCGGGCATTGATCAATGATCCGAGGTTATTGTTGCTTGAAGACCCATGGCGTGGGCTCGATGATGTCAATCGTCGTCGGATACAGGATTATATCATCGATGGCTGTCGCCATACGACGGTATTTGTGGAATCCAATGACCGGGAATTCGCTTCCCGTGCGGATATCGTTTGCTGTTTTCGGGAAGGGGAGCTCGTGTATGCAGGTGCCTGGAAAGAAGGACTCCTTTGATGCTCCATTTCCGGTTCATAATCATCAATCAGAGACACAGAATTTATGCATGTTGATTTCATCAATCGAAAGATGCAGGATCAGTTCAAGGAGCTTGACCTGCATGCATACGACAATATCTTCCTGATCAATCGTCGGAGCAAGATCCGGAAATGGGTGCTGGCATTTGCCATATTCGGTTTTCTTGTCCTCTTCCTTCCATGGACGCAGAATATCCGTGCCCGTGGTTCGGTGACGACCCTTCGGCAGGAACAGCGCCCACAGCAGATACCCACGATCATTCCCGGGAAGGTGATGAAATGGCATGTGAAAGAAGGGGATTATGTCAGAAAGGGGGATACGATCATCCAGATTACAGAGGTGAAGGATGAGTATCTCGATCCAAACCTGCTGCTGCGCACGAAAGAACAGCTGGAAGCGAAGCTGCAGACGGTACAGAGTTACAAGGGAAAGACGGAGACCGCCAGTCTGCAGATTGATGCACTGAAGCAGGCATTGGAACTCAAAGTGAGGGACATGGACAACAAGATCGGGCAGCAAATGCAAAAGATCCGGAGTGACAGTATGGACCTTGTCGCCGCTGTCAACGACCTCCGGATCAAAACGGAGCAGTTCCGCCGACAGCAGATCATGCTTGACTCCGGACTCGTATCGCTCGTGCAATGGGAGCAACGCAATCAGGCCTTGCAGGAGTCATCCGCGAAGAGAACCGCCACGGAGATTAAATTCAGTAATTCAAGGCAGGAATACCTGCGGCTTCAGATCGAAAGAAACGGAGAGATACAACAATACCTCGAAAAGATCTCAAAAGCTGCGGGTGACCGCTACCAGGCGCTTTCACAGATCCAGTCGGGGGAGGGTGAGATTGCAAAGCTGGAAAACCAGTACACCAACTACACGATCCGAAATGGTTTGTATACGATCACCGCACCTCAGAGCGGGCAGATCGTAAAGGCAAAAAAAGCGGGTATAGGCGAGATCCTGAAAGATGGGGAGATGATCGTGGAGATCGTACCCACAGACATCGACTATGCCATTGAGATGTTCGTACGTCCGATGGACCTGCCGCTACTGGCAACCGGACAGAAAGTCAGGCTGCTGTTCGACGGTTTTCCCGCCATCGTATTCAGCGGTTGGCCGGAGGCTTCATATGGTACTTTCGGTGGCGAAGTGTCGGTGGTCGAATCAAGTGTCAGTACGAATGGGAAGTTCAGGATCCTGATCCGGCAAGACCTGAGCGACAGACCCTGGCCGCGTCAACTCATGATGGGTACCGGGGCGCAGGGCATCGCACTGCTGAAGGAAGTGCCCATATGGTATGAACTCTGGCGTAATATCAATGGATTCCCTCCTGATTTCTATGCCCCCGGGCCGGAAGGGAAAAAATCTGAATATGACGGGAAATGAACCCTTTGCCCCATCCATTCGAATATCGAAAGATGAATGTCCATCATTTCGGTTATGCGTTTCCGTTATTTCGCATGTCCGGGATGAAAAATGAATATATGATGACTGCAACTCCATTGTCGAGGGTGTTGGGTGTTACGGTGCTGTGGGTCCTCCTCCTCCTCATGGCTGTCCGTGCCGGTGCGCAGGCGGATGGTTTGTCGCGGGTGTTGTCTCAGGATGCATTCCTTGACATCGTAAGGAACTATCATCCTGTGGCACGTCAGGCCAACCTGATCGTCGATCGTGCCAGGGCCGATCTCATCACGGCGCAAGCGGGTTTCGATCCCTTGTTGCAGCTGACATCGGAGCGCAAGACATTTGACGGGAAGAACTATTTCGATCATTTCAATCCCGGCCTGAAGATCCCGACATGGTATGGTGTCGAGGTCGCTGCAGGTTTGGAGGAACATCTTGGCGATTTTTTGAATCCGGAGGTAACGTCGGGCCGTTCCAGCTATCTCTCTTTCAGTGTACCGTTGGCAAAGAACCTGCTGATCGACAAGCGCAGGGCAGTCTTGCAGCAGGCCCGGATCTTCAGGGAACAGAGCAAATCGGAGCGTCTTGTGGTGCTGAATGACCTATTGCATGAGGCCACAAAGGATTACTGGCATTGGGTGGGCACTTATCTCGTCCAAGAGATTTTATCTGAAGCGGTCGAGGTGAACGAGGTGCGGATGCGGCTGGTGCGGCAAGGGGTGACGGGGGGTGACAGGGCGGCGATCGATACCACGGAGGCCCTGGCGCAGTTGCAGTCCTTCCGCCTGGCACGGGATGAGGCATGGTTGGAATACCGAAAAGCGGGGTTTGAATTGTCCAATTACCTTTGGCGTGCTGATGACAGGCCATACGAAATGCCTATGGACATCCTCCCGGACACTGCCTGGGTAGGTGCTGATCTGCAGCGTGTCGAGCTTCCTACGATGGAGGGTTTGTTGTCTGCGGCATTGCAGGAACATCCCAAATTGATGGTATTGAACCAAAAGATGAAGTCGCTCGACATAGATCGTCGGTTGAAGTTCCAGGACATGCTGCCGATGGTCAACCTGAAATATAATTTCCTCAACCGCGGATACAATGTTTTCAACGAAGGGAGCCTTGCCTATTACCGGAACAACTATAAATTCGGGATCGACATCGCCATGCCGCTTCGGCTCTCGCAGGGAAGGGGCCAGTATCAGGCGGCCAAAATAAAGATCAATGAGACGAGCCTTGATCTGGGGCTCACACGATTGTCGATCGAGAACAAAGTGCGGTACCAGTTCACGGAGCTTGTTGGCTTGCGCAACCAGGTGGTTTTGGCAGCTGATAATCTTCGAAACTATGAACGGCTGTTACGGGGAGAGGAGTCGCGGTTCCAGCTGGGTGAAAGCACCATCTTTTTGGTCAACATCAGGGAGAGCAAGCTGCTTGAAGCCAGGCAGAAGCTTGCATCACTGCATACCAAGTTCATGGCATCCATCCTTTCCCTGCGTTGGTCGGCGGGTCAGTTGCGATGAATGTTACGTAGGGTTCAGCTGACCTGTTCCCGGAGCTATCCTGTCATACCTTTGCAATAAAATCATGAGGATCCTGATACTGTTTTTTTCATCCCTTTTGCTGATCCCTTCTCGCGGATCAGGTCAGAGACCGGCGACCTTGGATCATATTGGACAATTCATGCGGGCAGACAGCCTACCGATCGTTTTCAATCTCCGGATGTTCAAGGAAAAGGGTAAGGATGTATGGGTCATCGCCAATGCGGAGGAGCGGATACGCATCACCGACATCAGGCGCAAGGGCGATTCCATATTCGTTGGGATGCCCGTATTTGAGTCTGCTTTGAAGTTGAAGGCTTCCGGTGCCGGACTTATAGCTGGTGACTGGGTGAAAGGCACGACAGCAAATGATATTATCCAGCGGGTCATCATACGGCCCGGCGCTCAACGCTTCGACGCCAGGGGAGGAAAGCCTTTGTTTGATATTTCCGGTCGATGGAGGGTCTCGATCACGCGACCCGATGGTACCTTGAGGCCGGCAATGGCTGAGTTCCGTCAAAGCGGACAGCGTCTG
>JBIKIB010000210.1:0-6554 GCA_044361845.1 Chitinophagaceae bacterium
CTCCAGCAGCGCGAGGTAGTTGTTGAAGGTCGGCACATGATCGACATTCATCGCCTTATCCGGCCGAAAGGCGGGCAGGACGCGGATCTGCCAGTTATCCTCGCGGATCTTCCGGTGGTGTTCCAGGGAGTCGACAGGGTCGTCCGTGGTACAGACCACCCGCACGTTCATACGCTCCAGCAGCCTGCGGACGGTGAAGTCTGCGGACTGAAGCATTTCGCGTGTCTGGTCGAAGATGCGATCCGCATTCTGGCCATTCAGGACTTCATCAATGCCGAAGTAGCGTTGCAATTCGAGGTGCGTCCAGTGATAGAGCGGGTTTCGCATCGTGTAGGGCACCGTCCCGGCCCATTTGCGAAACTTCTCCCGATCCGTCGCTGCTCCGGTGATGAATGCCTCCGGCACACCATTGGTGCGCATCGCGCGCCATTTGTAGTGGTCGCCGTTGAGCCATAGCTGGGTGATGTTCTCAAAAAGCCTGTCCTCCGCCATTTCATTGGGCGGCAGGTGATTGTGGTAGTCGATGATCGGCATACCTTTCGCATGTTCGTGGTAAAGGTATTCCGCCGTCTTGTTTGAAAGTAGAAAATTCCCGTCTAGAAACTGCTTCATAGATCCGTTGCTTGCGTTGATTTTAGTATGCCCATTTCAAGACCCCGCAGTTCTGCAAGGCCTCGCAGCCTCCCGATGGCGGAGTACCCGGGGTTGGTATTTTTGTGTAGGTCGTCGAGCATCTGATGGCCATGGTCGGGCCTCATCGGTATGGAGCAAGCGCGTTGCTTCATGATATGGATGACTGCTTTGACCACGCCGAACATGTCCACATCACCTTCCAGGTGATTGTCCTCGAAGAAATCCCCGGAAGCATTTCTTTTGGTACTCCGAAGATGCAGAAAATTTATCCGGTTTCCAAATCGGGTGACCATGGCCGGCAGTTCATTGTCCGCGCGCACGCCGAAGGATCCGGTACAGAAACAAAGCCCGTTGTGCAGTGATGGTACAGCGGAGAAGATCCTGTCGAGGTCGTCGGCGGACCGTACGACACGGGGAAGTCCGAGGATGGGGAAGGGAGGATCATCGGGATGGATGACCATCATCACGCCGGCTTCTTCCGCGACGGGGATGATATCCCTGAGGAATTCCACCAGGTTCTTGCGCAGTTGCGCTTCATCGATGCCATCGTACGGTGCCAGTGCATCGCGGAATTTATCGAGTGTGAAACTCTCCTCGCTACCGGGCAGTCCTGCAATGATATTGCGCTGCAGAAGTCGTCGCTCTTCGTCCGACATCTCATCGAAGCGGGCCCTGGCGCGGCCGACCTCCGCATCGGAGTAGTCGCGTTCCGCATCCTTTCGGCGAAGCATGAACAGATCGAAGGCCATGAAGGCCGCCTTCTCGAAGCGCAGGGCCTTGCTGCCGTCACTGACGGTGTAGCTCAGGTCGGTCCTTGTCCAGTCCAGCACCGGCATGAAATTATACGTCACGATGCGGATGCCGCAATCCGCCAGGTTCCGGATCGTCTGCTTGTAGTGTTCGATGCAGGTGGCGAAGTTCCCGGTGCGCGTCTTTATGGATTCATGCACCGGTACGCTTTCCACGACAGACCATTCCAGCCCGGCCGAACGGATGAGGTCGCGGCGGGTGATGATCTCTTCCTTCGTCCATACCTCACCGTTAGGAACATGGTGCAGTGCCGAGACCACACCGTGGCAACCCGCCTGGCGGATATCCTGCAGGCTTACCGGATCAGCAGGACCGAACCAGCGCATGGTCTGCGTCATGCGGGGGTCAGAAAGCAGGGTTTCATTTTCCGTATTCAACATCTGTTCAGATTTTTCATTGAAAGTTGACCATTACATGGACAAAACGATCATGTGCTACAAGCCCACACTAGACCACGATCTGCGGTGATGCAAAGTAAGCCTACGCAGAAAAATTGTGGCATGGTCTGTTGAAATGTATTTGCGATAACGGTTTCGTGAAATTTTCGCTCTGTTGAATAGTTTGTTCGATATTTGCGTAAATCGGAATTATGTCTAAAGTCAGCCTGCGAGACCTGGCCAGGACGCTGAATGTATCCATCTCCACCGTATCGAAAGGCTTACGCAACAGTTACGAGATCAGTGAGCAGACGAGGCGAAGGGTAATCGAAGCCGCACGCGACATGGGATACAATCCCAACCCGTATGCCGGCTCGTTGCGGCATCACAAGAGCAAGACCATCGGACTGCTCGTGCCGGAACTCACGAATAATTTCTTCATACAGGCCATCAGCGGAGCGGAGTCGGTGGCAAGGGAAAAGGACTACCATATCCTCATATACAACACGCATGATGATTTCGAAAAGGAGGAGAGCATCATCCGGCATCTTGCCAATGGCAGGGTCGACGGGGTGATCATGTCGCTCACCCGCACCACGGTCAACTACGACCATCTGAACGACCTCATTCTTTCTGGCATCCCCATCGTTTTCTTCGACCGGATAGCACACGAGATAGAGACCGCAAAGGTCACCACCGATGACTTCACCAGCTCCTTCAATGCGACGGAACACCTGATCCGCAACGGCTGCCGTGACATCGCGTTCCTCTCACTCTCGGAGAGCCTCTCGATCGATAACAAAAGAAAGCAGGGATACCTCGAAGCCTTGAACAAACACGATATCCCCTGCGGAGATGACCGGATCGTGCATTGCAGCGGGGATGAGAAGTTGAACCTCGAGCGTATCCGGAAACTCCTGGAAGGCAGCAAACCACCTGACGGGATCTTCGCATCCGTCGAGAAGCTGGCACTGACAACCTATTACGTGTGCCGGGAACTGAAACTGAACATACCCCAAAAGGTCAAGGTCATCTGTTTCTCGAACCTGCGGACAGCTCCGCTCCTGAACCCATCCCTCACCACCATCACGCAACCGGCATTCGACATGGGGGCACAATCCGCTACGGTGCTGTTCAAATACCTCGATAAAAAAAGACCCGTCATCCAGAACGAGAACATCATTTTGAAATCCGAACTGATCCTCCGTGACTCAACAAAAAACGTCTGATCCACCCCGCAGGTTGACGGACATGGGCCTTACTAACGGACACCCACACACGACGCAGTCATACCCATCCCCGGCAGATAGCAACAACCCTGCAGAGCCAGCCCTGATCAGGGACAAACTTAAGTCAGCACTATCCCGTTCCCCGATGAGGTCTTAAGAATGAACCCATCCCCCACCCGGCGGGAAGGGGGATCCTGACGCAGACTGTCGATCCTTCGGGTATACCCTGATCTCCATAAAGGCCAACGACGATGGTATGACCAAAAGATCGGCTAAGCCCTTGATTCTGAAAACACAATGACATACCTTTGCAACGGCCGCACTGCAAGGTAGATCTATGCCTGCCGTCGCGATGCTGATTCATAAACCCAGACCTATCAAACCCACATGGATCTTCGCAAACCGACATTCATGATACTGTTGCACATCTTACTCGCCGGAGGGATGCATGCACATGGGAATACGACATCGAACCCGGTCCTCCGTGCCGTTCCTGACACATCGATCCTTTCGACCATGGGCAGGGCCCTTGACATGGTCACGGACATGGAAGATAAACTCATCGAATGGCTCACGCCTTTATCGTTCAAATACTCCCTCAAGCTGGATCTGCCCGTGGAGGAACTCTCGAATTTCCAACTCCTGAAATTCATCGATGAATGGTATGGTGTTCGATACCGGCTCGGAGGGGATAGCAAGACCGGGATCGACTGCTCCGCCTTCACGCGAAAACTCCTCAACGAAGTGTTCTGTGTATACGTGGGTCGCGTGGTACCTGACCAGTTCAAGGCCGGCATCGAGATCAGCAGGTTGGATCTGAGGATGGGGGATCTCGTATTTTTCAAGACCAACAACCGACGTGCCGGGTACACACATGTAGGTTTCTATCTCGGCAATAACCGCTTCGTGCATGCCACCGTGAGTAAGGGTGTCATGATCGACAACCTGGATTCACCCTATTACCGAAACGCTTTCCGCACTGCCGTCAGGCCGCATTCCTTGTCCTCCGTCAAATGACCACACCCGTTGCAACAAGGCTTGCCTTCCCGGTATCCTTTCGCATGAAAGACCTTGCCCATGTCGGCGGTCCTTCGCCGTTTTCCAGCCATCAATGCATACAGACACAGGCTCCTGCCTTCATCCATGTCCACTTTCAGCGATCATTCCATAAGCATCCAGGCTCCCATCCATCCATGTAAAAAAGACATACCGCAGACGATCCGGTACAGCGATCCATATTCCACTCGACGGTGATCATAGTACCCGAATGAAATATGCAAAGGGCCTTACAAAATACGATGAATCGCTGCTTTAATGATTTTCATCATCCACATTCTGACGTCGACGTTTTAACTTGCTCCCAAACACCCAACCATGATCAGACAGATTGAACCTACCCTACTACGTCAGACATGCCCCACCGAGACCGTCAGCCGGTTGATGGAAAAAGCCGGGATGTACACGCCTGCACTGATCGGACAAGACCGGGCGTCGAAGGCATTAACCCTTGGACTCGGCATACGGGCTGAGGGCTTCAATGTATTTCTTTCCGGCGAACAGGGCACCGGAAAACTCTATGCCGTAAAAATGTTCCTGGAGGATATCGTGAAGCGGGAACCGGTACCGCAGGATCTTTGCTACGTCAACAATTTCGAGGATGCTTACCAGCCGCGGAAGCTGGGTCTCCCACCGGGTCGGGGTACGGCTTTCCGTAAGGACATGAAAAAGCTCGTACAGGAGGCGTTGCAATCGCTGCTGAAGGCTTTCGAGAGTGAGGAGTACATGAACCGCCGACACCAGATCAGTGAAAAATACGACCAGCAGCAGGCCGCACTGCAAAACGCACTCAGCGATAAGGCATCAAAGGAATCCTTCCTCATAAAACAGACATCCTGGGAGGTCTTCACCATCCCGCTGAAAAAGGGAGAACCGATGACCGATAAGGAATTCGAAGACCTGTCGGAGCAGGAAAAAGAAACCCTTCGACTGAAGCAGCAGGCAT
Source organism: Chitinophagaceae bacterium (assembly GCA_044361845.1). Lineage (GTDB taxonomy): Bacteria > Bacteroidota > Bacteroidia > Chitinophagales > Chitinophagaceae > Pollutibacter. The sequence continues at coordinate 5,052 of JBIKIB010000210.1, forward strand.
TCTCCGAAGATATCAAATCGGTATTGTCACAGACCCGGAAGATCGAGAAAGAGGCCGGTCAGGAATTATCCACATTGGAAAACGAGGTTGCGGGACTCGCCATCACGAATATCATTTCAGAATTAGAAGAAAGATATAAAGACCTCCATGAAGTGATCGCATACCTGCAACTGGTCAAGGCCGACATCCTTGAAAACCTCGCTGAGTTCCTGCTATCGCATAAGCCGCAAGCACCGGGTCTTCCGCAGACAAAGAATGAATTCGTGAAACGCTATGAAGTGAATGTCCTCGTCGACAACGCGAAGGCGGAGGGTGCACCGGTGATCATTGAACCAAATCCGACCTATAACAACCTGATCGGACGGGTCGAGAAGGAATCCGTGATGGGCACCCTTGTCACCGATTTCACCATGATCCGCAAGGGTGCGCTCCACAGCGCCAATGGCGGCTACCTCGTGCTTCGGGCCGAAGAGCTTTTCCGCAACTACTTCTCATGGGAAGCGCTGAAGCGTGCCATCCGCAACAAAGAGGTGATGATCGAAGAGGCGGCCGATCAGCTCGGATACCTCACGACCAAAACCCTCAAGCCGGAACCCATGCCACTCTCGGTGAAGGTGATCCTCGTCGGCACGCCGATGTACTATCACATGCTGTATGCGTATGATCCCGATTTCAGGGTATTGTTCAAGGTGAAGGCGGATTTCGACTCCGTGATGGACCGTACCGAGGAACACACTGGTAATTATATCCATTTGATCAAAGGCATCGCAGAACGGGAGAAACTCGATATGCCGGAGCAAGCCGCCTACGCCAGGATCATCGAATACGGCTCGAGGATCGCGGATGACCGGGAGAAGCTGACAACGCGCTTCGACATCATTGCTGACCTGTTGCAGGAATCCGGTCACTATGCCCGTGCCGAAGGTACGAAGTCCATTCTGGAGAAGCATGTGCGCGAGGCGATCGAACAACGCACCTATCGGAGCAACATGATCCAGGAAAAACTCAATGAGATGGTGAGCCGCGGACAGATCCTGATCGATATCAAAGGCAGCCGCGAGGGGCAGGTGAACGGACTGTCCGTCATCAGCCTCGGAGATATTTCTTTCGGCCGTCCGACCCGCATCACCTGCACCGTCAACCCCGGGAAGTCAGGGATCATCGCCATCGAAAGGGAAGCGGAGCTGAGTGGTCCCATCCATACCAAGGGCGTGCTGATCCTGAGTGGATACCTTGCCGAAAAATTCTTCCAGGACAAACCCGTCGCACTATCCGCCAGGCTTGTCTTTGAGCAGAGTTATTCGGAGGTCGAGGGCGATAGTGCCTCCAGTACCGAATTGTATGCCCTTTTATCGAACCTTTCCAACCTGCCGGTGAAGCAGGGCATCGCCGTCACCGGATCCGTGAACCAGAAGGGACAGGTCCAGGCCATCGGCGGGGTGAATGAAAAGATCGAAGGATACTTCGAGCTATGCAAACGCATCGGCCTCGACGGTGAGCAGG
>JBIKIB010000212.1:0-6517 GCA_044361845.1 Chitinophagaceae bacterium
TTCATGAATCTATCACTTGAGCTGGTAAAACCAGACTCAAGCATAAATTAGCTTCAACTGTATAGATGACGAACATCTGATCAAAAGAAATAGACAACAAGAACAAAACCCTTATTGTCTATTTCTTCCACAATCTGAATTCATCCCAGTAAATATTAAGGGACCGTCCCTGCAGTTTTAAGTAATCCACCAATTCCTTAGAAGTGTACATCTTCATGGGATTGAACTGCGTTACACCATCGGGATTGGGGTCCTTTGTATTGTGCGTAACATTCGTGATGTCGAAAACCAACTGCTTATTGCCTCCGTCTGGCTGGATTGTCATGTAGAACCTCCCATTTTTTGCACTGCCTTCCTTGAAATAGTATTCCATTGTATACCACTGACCAACAGGAATTTTTACCTTTGGCGCACGGTCAGACCAAATGGTGGTGTACTTCTGGCTATTATCAGGATTCAAAATGCAGTCCTGACCTTCCACGATGAAACATAAATCACTTTCCGTAGGTACAAGTTTTCCTATGCCAAGCGTCAAGCGATATCCATAAGGAACCGTCTGGCTCCATGTGATATTATTCCATATCTCCACGATCGTCAGCCAGTTAATGGTATTGGGATACTTCCGCAACAGATTGAACTCATCAGGTAAATACATCCTAACCGACTGATAGTATTCTTTGTATCCCCCTTTGATTCCGTAAAACTCATACTGTACCCTCGCTTTAACGGAAGAAGAAGAAACGTCTGACCAATGATCATTGATATGATATTGCAATACTCTGTTTCCGGTTCGAATAGGATCATTTACAAGACGAGCGAAACGCTTGCTGCTATCTCCTCCGTTATAATTGAAATAAGGTTTGGACGTCAATACATTTCCCTCCAAAGCATCCCAGCTGCTATTCGAAGCAAGCGAAGCATCTGTTCCAATGATACGATCATTCACCGCACCATATGGTATGATCTGTGATGATGCTTCAAAATTCGACTGGAACACCAAACTTCCCTTCAACGTGTTTGGATCTATCAGCACATTTGACGTATCCGATGGCGGTGAAGTTGGCGTTGCTTTTTTGCAAAAAGACAGGATCATCCAAAAAGATAAAAGGAACAATTTTAATGGTACTTGATGCATTCTCTTACGTATTTAAATTAAAAGAACTTTATGCGGATTAATCATCAATTTTTAATGGGATGCAGTATTTACATTCAGGTTCACATGAGATCATATTTATGATCCGGTCAATATAGATCAGCTATCCGTTTCTTCGGAATACGTTTTTCCCATTCATTTGATTCCCATGAATCTCATCATCCAAAGATCATGACCGACAATTTGCAAAAGTTGCATTACTAAAAAATTCTTATTGCCAAAAGTACTTCAAAGGCTATTTCTTATTTGACCAATTGTAGTTTTTCGGGGGATTCAAATGTCTCCCTCATGGTGTAGGGCATTTTAAATACCTGTCCTATCTTGTTACAGAAAAACAGATTTGACACAGAAAACAGATCAGCATTCCCATCAGCCCAAAAAACATAAAAATCATCATGAGCATTCAAAGGGCGGCGGGCATATGAATGGTTCCGCTCACTGGCATTTGTCAAAACCTTTACCTGACGCCAAGACCGTCCCTCATTTAGACTTTCCCATAATGCCATCTCCCCACCTGTACCATATCGCTGTGGACCCGCTTCTGTTGGTCCAATGATCCGCCAAATTGACCCCTCCACATACAAAGAACCCATATCGTAATTATGAGTGGATGCACATACTTTATACTCTGACCAACGATTCCCCTTATAGTGAAAAACAAACCATTCCCTGAGATCAGCACCTGGTCCCGGCTGATGATTCCGACTCACCACAGCAAGAATCACAGGGTTGCCAAAATGATCAATGGTGAGATCATTCAAGTAGATCAGTTTCCCCTCCTGCTCATACTCCCGGATCAACGCCTGGGAGTTTCTTTCCGTCAGTGGAGTTTTTAAAACATCACCTGATACTGTTTTCCAGGATTTACCCATATCATCCGTTTTAATGAAATACAGGTTTGTACGCTTGTCCACATTGCCGCCTGGATGATAGTTGAAAACGGTCATCACTGTTTTCCCGCTTTGGTGTGATACTTGATAATGTCCGCCCATACCGGCAAGTTTTTGCTCCGGCCCGGGAATCTTTGAATGATCAATGTTGCGCCAGTAAAGTTCCCTTCCATTGGTATACTTGGTATACAAAAGCAGGAATCCTTCATCACCAAAATACCAGGGCTGAGGGTAGGTGATTTCGCCCCTATAGATTTCCGTGAAACCTGAAATATCCAGGGGCTGATTACTTTTAAAGATATGACCAGGCCTCGACTTGTTACGCCCACTGACAAATACCCATATGTATCCATGGGCATCAATAGAAAGAGAAGCATTATCATGTGGATCATCCACTCCTTGCTTGTCTAAAACGATAACAGGTTTGGGGAGTTTCCGGGTAGCGTGGTCGAAATAGGAGATCATGATAAGGAGATGCTTCTCATGCTCCCCTGTCGTTCCACCATATACAAAATACGTTCGGTGGGCTGCTTTATTATAAATTGCCACAGGGACATGACTTGAAGTATATGTACCTAATCCTCCCGAATATTTATCTCCATAAGTAGAAAACTGTCCAAGTGTAAACCATATACCACGATACCCTGAAATGGTAGAGTTTTGTGCCTTGCAGATACCAGAAAACAGAAAAAATGCTAGTATGGGTAATACGTTCTTTGAAATCATCTTATACTGCTATTATTTGCACCAATCAGGAAATATAAGTTTTAGCCTACACGAAAGCATATCAAATTACGAGTTTAGAGCATACTTTGTAATGATCAGATATTTGTTGAACGCACGTATTGTATTAAATTAGCTAAAATTGAAGCATGTACGCTTTCAAATCAAAACCTATTTATCTCAATACTCCTGAAACTATTCCAATCGGTATCCATCTTTCAGGACATTAAAGTCTCTGCAATATTCTATGAAATCGTATTCTGCCTATATAAATAAACGCACATAGGTACTATCAGCTAAACAGAGGCTTTTATATAAAGTCTGTCGAAATGTAGAGTCTCTTTCATACTTGGTCAAAGTCCGGATGAGGCATCATCACCCAGAGAAATGAAATCCACAGAGAGACCTCTGACAACAATTAAAAAAGAAATGACAGTAAACAAAGATGCTCCTTTATACAATCCGAATCCTATAGAATAAATATCATATGAAATTCAATCCCCTCATCCTTGCTTTTTTAGTCTCTATTTCATACCCGATGTTAACGCAATCACAGGAAGATCCCTATGTGTCTACTCTTCTGAAACTATGCAATACACTCATCAATACTCAGATATCCGATACTGCTGATCCTGACCATGGAGCGTTGGTATGTCCTTCCAAAAACCCGGATAGCCAAAAGATACACTCCAGGGCTGCTGAAGCAATGTATCCACTAGCCATTGCATTCAAACATACAGGGAATGTCAGATACAAAGATGCTGCAATCAAACTGGGAAACTGGCTGGTATCCATACAGGAGATCAGCGGAGAAAAAATCGGAGGTTGGAGTGAAGACTGGCCCGATCCTGAACAAAAAAACTGGTATGGCACAACAACCGATCAACTGATTTCGCTTGCAGGAGCATATTCAATACTCAAGCCATTTTTATCCAAATCAGAAAGGAGTACATGGAACTTTTCCATGGAAAAAGCTGCGGACTTCATAGTGAGACTTTTTCCAATTGGGGGAAACATAAATTACAGCCCCACGGGCGCTGCAACACTACTGCTGACTCACTCGGTTTCTGATAAACCTAAAATGGAATGGCTGCTCAAAGCTGACACCCTTATGATCATGAATACGCTTCCCTTTATTGACAGAACAAATCTTCTGACAGGAGAGGGAATGGGAATAGATGGTGGCTATAACATCGCACAAAGTATCGGATATATCGCCCTGTATGGAATCCTTAAAAAAGATGAACACGTCAGAAAGGTCGCGGCAGACTTACTGGTTGAACAATTCAGATTCGTGTACCCCAATGGTTCCGTCGATAATTCATGGGGAACAAGATCTTTCAAATGGCTATATGAAAGCGGAACCAAAACAGCTCCAGGCGTTTATTTTAGCTTCGCGTTACTCGCAGATATGGACCCGCGATTCAATACAGCAGGATTGAAATGTCTTGACTACCTTAATCAGTCTTCCATAGAAAACGGCTGGATCACTTATGGTCCACATGCCGGAAATCACGAAACAAGTTCCCCTCCCTGTAATTATAGCACATTTGCCAGGGCACAAAGTCTCGCACTTGCAGCAGAATACGGTCGAAAACCACTGGGAAACGAACCATTCCCCGCTCAAGAACTGAATTGGTACAGGTTCTTCCCCTCATTGAACCTTACCTTAGTCAGAACAAAGCATATCATGGCAACGATTTCGGCGTATGGTGCCATCGGCAGATACAAAAGAGCGGCAGTAAGTAGGGGTGGGAGTATCACAAATTTATGGTTTGAAGGGTTCGGAAAGAATGGCTTCTTGCAGAGTTCATCAACAGGATCATACCAACGACTCGAACAAAGGCATATGCCGATAGAAAAAGAACTGCTACCACTCACCCCAAGAATAGAATTCGGTAGCGATAGCACTTACTTCAGTAATATTTTCGAAGAACAAGGGAAGATGACTTCGGAAAAGAAGAAAGATCACTTTTATGTCCGTACAGATGGCAAAATGCGTAATATCTCAGGATTAAGTTCAAACATTGATTACACGCTGGTGAACATGATTTATGATGACCATCTCTGCAAGGAATATTCTGTAAACGGGGGGGCGCAGGCTTTTCAGATCGTAGAACCCATTGTCTGTGATAAAGACACTCGTTTCCGATTAAAGAACGATAGCACCGTACTCATAACAAATTCACAAAAAACTGTATGGGAATTGAGGATATTAAACAGCACAGTTCCATATACACTGTCATTAGGCATAAAAGCTGAGCAATACTGGTCTCCATTTCCCGGAGTTGATGCATTCCCTATTCTGATAAAGTTCAATACAAATTCGAAGGTCACACAGTCGATTAAAATCCTCATAGGAAAGTCCTCCCAAAATCAGCTTGTAAAGAAATGATCTGAATGAGGAATTCTGATACTTACACAAATTGGGGACAATCAATTTGATGTTTACTCGGCTTCCGAATATCTTTTAAAATTATCGAGGATAAGTTGCCATCCAGACCTTTGCATCTCAAATGAATTGACTTCTTCGGGCTCAATCGTTTCAATGATTCTTACATTATCTTCTTCCTGCTTGAACGACACAACAACTTTTCTTCCATCATCAATGAAATAAATGATCGTCTTTTCAGGATCTATGGACTCATACGTGCCATTGAAATCAAATTTTACTGACCCATCCCTGGCAGCCATCATGTAATGGAATTCTCCACCGGGTTGCAGATCATTCTGTGCACTTGGACAATACCAATCCTCATTTGCATTGTTCCAATTGACAATATGTACCGGATCCGTCCACTTTCTCCACACTTCACTTATTGGGCCTTTGACAGTGGTTTTTACCGTTATTTCCTTTTCCATAATTGTTCAAATGCTGGTGTTCTTATAATGATTGGACGGTGGAAAAATTTCTGGTGAAAATATTGATTGAAAATGATGTGGAATAGATAAAAGTTCTTTCAAGATCGATCTATAAATTTTAGTAGATGATTCTTCCCGTCTCAGCAATCAGAATATGGATCAAATACGATGATGGTCGGCTTTCCAATGACTGATTGCCATCTTTATTTGTTTGCCGTTAAGCCCATCCTCGACTGCTTTTTGAGAAAGCACTTCCAGTTCTTCATCCGAAGCAAAACGTAAAGCGATTATTTGTCCTAAACGCAAACGACGATCTAGTGGTTTCCCTGTCAGAATAAAATGACGAAGACTCTCCTCGGCACGAATTGCCCTGTCCTGTACCCTTAGCGCGTAAACCCTCAAGATAGATGTCAAAAAAAGCAGAACAATGAAAATTAAAACTATAAGTGAAGCACCATAGCAAGTATCGGGGGTGCATTTGATCAAGTTGACTATACTGCCGATCAATCCAACAATGACGAGTGGAGCCGTAACGAAGTGATAATATGGATCATAACGGGTATGATTGCTAAAGTTTTGATCTGTCATGATGATGGTTTTGTGATTTCTACTAATTAGATAAAATTATCTGAATTATATGAAAATTTTCTTTTTTTATTCGTTATACCATCACCGATGACTCTTCTTGAATCTTTTTAAGTACCCATAAAGTATAACAAATAGAAACAAAAGAGATGCACTTCGAAACCACTTTGATGATAAAAACAAATGAAAAATTTGGGTGAATTATTTTAGTAATATAGAAAACAGATTTGTCAACATACCACAATTTTCAAAAGATGTTGTGATCTCTTCTTTTATCAGTCAGGGATATTTTTTGAAAAAATGA
>JBIKIB010000213.1:0-6512 GCA_044361845.1 Chitinophagaceae bacterium
GCATTGGAAAGAGCCTTCCCTGAACTTTGGCCGAACCTGATGGAACCATCTGCCTTGATGACAGGAATCCCCCCTGGGTTATCAACTGCCCCGTCCTCCAACTCGTCCACTATGATCATGCTTCCGTCGGCCAGCATGAGGGTGACTTTTTCTGCCATGGTTTGTTTGGGGACTTGCCGAACCATATTCCCCCTGTCAGCAGCATTGGAGAGAGCATCACGCTTGACAAAAAAAACATATGCGATTGAAAAAAAACCCAACAAAATGGAAGCGGCGACCGCTCCGCTCAAGATGCGCACCGATGAACGCCGTTGCCACCGTGGGGGCGTTGATTCCTGATGTCGGAGGATCCTTTCCCATATCCGCTCCCCTGTTTCAGTTTCCGCTGAGAAACGCAGGTCGGGATCCTCGAAAGATCTTGATATCAGCGATTTGAAAAGCTCATCATGTGCTTTTCCACGGATCAGCTCGCTGAATAATGCCAACTCATCAGCGGTCAACTCACCCCTGACAAATCCCTGCAACAATTTCTCCAGCTGCTTTTTTTCCATTTGATGATCTCCCCGTAAATCCAAGGAGTACATGATAAAGACACCTCAAAGGAGATAAGGGACCACTCCGACGGAAAAAATAATTCGTCCGGAAATCAGACACGCCGGAAAGCATTCATTCCCGGATAATACGAAGGATATAACTGCGGATCGAATGAACGGCCTTCTGCATGTGGTTCTTGACCGTGAATTTAGAGATACCCATGATCTGGCTGATCGTTGCATGGTCAAGATCGCCCTGATCAGCAAGCTGGTAGACCATCTGTTGCTGACGGGGTAGACGTGCCACGGCATGCTGCAAGATGGATGTCAACTCACGGGACTGGACATATTCTTCGGGAAGGCCCAGTCGGGATGATGGATCGGACTCCTGCCGGCTCAGAAAAGATTCCTCGCTGACTTTTTTTCGCAAACCATTCAAGATATGATTGCGTGCAATAATGAACAGATAATTTCGAAAACATTTCACATCGGGAAGCCGCTTCCTGTTCGTCCATACTTTGATGAATACCTCCTGCACCACTTCTTCGGCAAGTTCCCCTGACCTTGTCATTTCCCTGGCGACGCCATATACCTTCTGCCAATACCGTTTGTACAGCATGGAAAATGCAGCGTGATCATCATCGGACACAAGGATGATCAACTCAAGGTCATCTTGATCGAAATGGGCAGGCAAGGTCGTTTTGGTTTGGCTATCGTTTACAACGTTAACCAAATATAACATCTCATGTTGATAAATCAATATCTCTTATGGTGCCTGGAAAAAAATCCATTCAGATCATTTCCCGGTACTTGGAACACAGTATCCTTCGCCCGATGCAGCGGTGGATCTGTTGAACAACATGAGCTGCCCGGCAACGGATGGACTATCTGTCAACTCATGTTCAGGTCGTATCACCCGAGGGGTCAACCCCAAATGGTGGAGGGCAAGGGCATAAAGATCTGACAGCGGGGATGCCCCATGGAGGATGATCTTTCCATCCGGCTTATCCGGAATCGCTTGCAGCTCATGGCCGATGAGGATGCCACTGAGGAGATAAGCGTTATTACTTTTCGCATGGCCATGGAGCAGATGACCGGTTCTGACGGAGAAGATATCTGTGAGCAGATTGCCACCGACAGCACGCTCCACTCCCAGCCGGAATCCTGCTTCATCCTCCCCTTTCAGTGCGCCATGCCCCGGCAGCGATATCGACTCCCGAAGCACGCTGTGCGTGCAAAGCATCGAGAACAACTCCCCCGTCATGAAAGTGCGGAAATCGATCATGCGATCACCGGAAATACGTATATGCTTGCTGTGCGTACCTGGCAGCAGCAACAGCACATCTTCGAGCCCTGTGTGCACCTCTCGCAGTTTCGGTATGATGCCCATCATTTCGGTCTCTTCACCCCGCATCACGTCTGCTTCACTTCTGACGCCCGACACCAGCAGGATATCGTTCGGAAAAATATCATCAGCAGCTATGTGGCGGGTGACGGCGTCTTCACCACTCAGCCGGAAAGGCAGTGTTGCATAAGGTAATTCACACATGCCAATGGAAGAAGATGCCATGCCCGAGACGACCAGTGGGATGCCTGTTGATGAAATCCCGTGTGGAGACAGCAGTCGCTGAACTTCAGATCCGAGGTGTATCCTGAACTGCCTATCGATGGACATACCGCCATCCTCATGGCTTTCCTGAAACATTCGATGGATCTCCTTCACCCCCAAATCAGAGTGGATTTCTGCCCCTACGGATCCTGACGCAGGATCGATCAGCCGAAGACGGAATGCTGAACTGCCCCAATCGCATCCAATGATGTATGTGTTGTTGAATTGCATCTTTTTGGAAGATGCGCAAGATAGTGTTTTTCCGATGCTGCAGCGTACTGTAGGGTATAGGTAACGGGGAGAAAAGGATGCATCGACCAGGGTACACGCTGGTCCGCAGCCGGAAAACCCAGAGGATATTCCACACTGATTTTCTCCAGGAAACTGATATTATCCCTAATTTACAACTCTCTTAGCGCAGCTGTTCCGCAGGAGCGGAGGCTTTCGCAACAGACCTTCAAATAACTGACTATGCACTCAAAAAATCGTTCTTACCGACACGCCATCCATGTATCCGGCTTCATCCTGGCAACCCTCCTCTTAAGCGCACATACGCAGAAGCCAGATGCAGGGCAATCACCTCCGCAACGACCGAACATCATATACATCATGGCAGATGACCTGGGATTCTCCGACATCGGTTGCTATGGAGGAGAAGTGCGGACGCCAAACCTGGATAAACTCGCATCCAACGGCATGAAGCTCAGGACGTTCTACAATAATTCCCGATGCTGTCCCACGCGTGCATCCCTGCTGACGGGGCAATACCCGCATACAGTAGGCATGGGGCACATGGTGACACTTGCCCAAAGCAAATATGACAGTGGCAGCTACCAGGGATTCCTCTCACCCGATCATCCCACCATCGCTGAAGAGATGAAAAAAGCAGGGTACAGAACCTATATGTCAGGCAAATGGCATGTCGGGGAAAGAAGGGAACACTGGCCGGTGAAAAGGGGATTCGACCGCTTCTTCGGACTCATATCCGGCGCATCGAGCTTCTATGAGATCACCCCGGCAGAAAAAGCAAAACGATTCTACGCGGTGGATGACAAAGACTACCAGATCCCCGCCGAGGGGTACTATGCCACCGATGCGTTCACTGACCGGGCCATCGGATTCATCAATGACCATAAAAAACAGCATACGGCACAACCATTCTTCCTCTACCTCGCCTATACGGCACCACACTTCCCGCTGCATGCCCTCGAGCCCGACATCGCAAAGTATGAAAAGATCTATGCCAAGGGATGGGACCTCGCACGGCAGCAGCGCTACGAAGGCATGAAAAAAACAGGCTATATCGATGACAGATACCAACTCACCCCGAAAACAAAGGGGATACCCGACTGGACGGGTGACAATGAAAAAGACCAGTGGGTCCGCAAGATGGCGGTCTATGCAGCCATGACCGACCGAATGGATCAGAATATCGGCAAACTCGTTGCCACATTGAAAGGCAACAGGCAATTCGAGAACACCCTGATCGTTTTCTTATCCGATAACGGAGGATGCGCTGAAACAGTCAATACCAAGGGCCTGCATGACCCTGCAAAGAAAGTCGGAGAAAAAGGGTCTTACAGCGCCATAGAAGAGGCATGGGCCAACGTGTCGAACACACCCTTTCGCATGTACAAACACTACATGCATGAAGGCGGAATCGCCACACCTTTCATCATCCACTGGCCGGCAGCCATAAAACCCCAAAAAGGATTCTCCGAAGGCATCGGGCATGTCATAGACCTGATGCCAACAGCACTGGAACTCGCAGGGGCACAACAAGGTAACCTGCCCGGGAAAAGTATTTCCTATCTGTGGAGATCTGGTCCGCAACCCGACAGGACCTACTGCTGGGAACATGAAGGCAACAAAGCCATTCGAAAAGGAAAATGGAAGCTTGTAAGAGACTATTCCGATCCTTCCTGGGAACTGTATGACATGCAGTCGGACCCAACAGAAATGAAAGATCTGGCAACCCGCGAGCCCGCACTGGCAAAATCGATGCTGTCAGAATACCTGGCATGGGAGAAACAGGTGGGTGTGAAGGAATTCCAGGGCAAACGCTATGGCAACCCCGCAGGTGCAAAATGATCCGTAAAAAACATCCCTGGAAACAAAGATCAACAAGCACGAATACCAACTTTCCAACAATTCCGACGAAGTGAATCCAAGCATGGACCGTGTAACGCTTTCCCACGGAAGAAAAAGATTCGACAGGAAAAAATCAAATAAAAGGAAAGTGCAAACATTGAACGCTAATATTCAACCTGACCCTTACCGGATGGAGATGCGTAGGTGTCCGATCTGATGTGCGATCATTCCGCCATATCAGGATTGATCCACTACACCCACTTGCAAGGGATATGCGCAGATCAAAAATGAACAGAAATGGTCAACCGTCCTGCCTTTCACAGAGTGATATACGAACAGATCTTTTTCCGGATCGGATCCTCCCGGATACGATCATGCCGGGAATATAAATATAAATGATCCCGCACTTGTGAAAGTTTTACGTCCTCCATTATTCGGATCTATGGTTCATGTACAGGTCATTGCGATGACGAGATCCACGAATGTTACAACACCATGACTCGTATGCCATAAAAATACAAGAATGACATAGTCAGAAAAATAGTGGTCAAAAGCAATGGATTCAGCCTAACTTGATCATTGATATCGGTCCGGAACGGCAGATGTCGCAACACATTGATGTGTTACACATCCTAAAAAAGTTCATATGCGGGTATTGGTCATATTGGTTTGTTTTTTTGTGCAGCCACACAGCATTAGTGCGCAGCCTATTGCGGAGGAGGCCCTTTTGAACGGGGTTGAAGATGCCAGCAATTATTCAGAGAGGCTATCTGCACTGCACGAGCTTGCGCATTACTACTATGACATGAACCTTGAGAAGATGGGTGACCAGGTCATAGACCGTATGATCCTGGAAGCCGAGAAAAGCCAGGACAGGACTCTGATCAAAAAAGCTTTGTTTGAAAATCCATGCTTCGAACTGACAACCGTACTGACCACTGAAGTGGCCACAAAAAAGAAGTCATATGCAGAGCGTGCTTTGGAATATGCCAGACGCTACAATGATCCGGCCCTTTCTGCACATGCATCCATTCAACTTTCCAACTTTTATCTACATACCGGGGATCTCTTGAAAGCGGATTACCACGCCGACATGGCCACGAACAATGCTTATTTATCCGGTAATGACTCAGCCATCATTTTAAGCAATTTGCAAAAGGGAGAGGTCAGCAGAAGCATGTCGAAGGTTTTGGATGCTTTACAGAAATACTCAAATGCACAGGATCTGGCCATCAGAAATGACATGTACCAACTTGAATCCAGGGCTTGTCATGCAATGGCCAATCTCTACAAGGATATAAATCGTGCAGCGATCGGAAGGGAACTGATCTTCAAAAGTATATCACTGAATAAAAGCCACAAAGATGCAAAAGGACTGATGGGAGACTACATCATAATGGCCAAGATGTGCGAACGCCAAGACGGAGCCTGTCAGTCTGGTTTTCTTGAGGATGCGAAACATCTGGCAGATTCACTGAATGACATCCGTGTCATCATGTTGTACAAGCAACTGAAGTTTTATGCACAGTTCGAAAAGGTAAGATCGGATAGCATGAAGCGAGTCCTTGTATCCGATTCCATTTTCAGCGCATATTTCAAACGATTAGGACCGGGCTATCTTGACTGGTTGAATGGCCAGATATTCCTTTACGGAAAGGGTGAAAAGCGGATGGATTCAGCGGTATATTTTCTAAAAAAGGCAAAGGTTTCCTTATTCGCTTATTTGGTGATCTCTGAGAAAAAGAATTTCCTGATGGAATTGGCAGCAGCAAACAGTTATCGCCATGTCGCGGAGGCCATCATGAATTACGAGGAATTGCTGACACTGCAAAAGCAGACATCGAATTGGAGTGGAATGGCAGAAACAAGTAAAGCACTGATGACCCTGTTTGAAAGTAAAAATGATTTCAAGAACGCCTACGCCTATGGCAGGCTCCATGATCAATACAACAGTGTATACACGGATCAATCCAGAAAAAATGACATAGATCTGATCACACTGGAGAATGACCGCAAGGAAAAGGTCAGATCTGAAGAGCAGGCACTTGCCGCGAAAAAAAGATCCTATAACCTGCAATATCTGGTCATCGGCATCTTCATCTTCTCCCTGTTCATCCTTCTGGCGCTGCTTGGCTTTTACAGGGTATCTGTTTCCGCCATCAGGATGGTCGGATTTTTCTCTTTCATCTCCTTTTTTGAGTTCATCACCTTGCTTTCAAAAAAATGGATGACACAATATACACAAGGGACTCCCTGGCAGGATTTTTTGTTTCTGATCG
>JBIKIB010000214.1:0-6490 GCA_044361845.1 Chitinophagaceae bacterium
GAAAAGTAACAACAAAATATATTCAGCAAGATGGAAAAAGCATTGCCGAAATGGCTTAATGTAATTGATGAAAGCTTTTTGAGTGAAGACTTTAGAGAGCAGTACAAATCAATCATTCAGGAAAGGCCATATCGATTAAGATAATTCCAGATTCCAAATTCCGGATTCAATGATCAATCAAGGAAAAAAATAGAAATACTATCCAGGGTGTCGGTATTTAGCAAACAAATATCCGAGGTAAGAATACTGTCAACCGAGGAGGTAAAGTCTGTTCCTTTTAAGAATTGTCGGATGAAAAGAAAGTTCCTGCCGCTGCGGAGATTGCATTTTAAGCCATAGCGGCCAAGATCAAGAGTGAGGTTTTTAAGCAGGCCATGCTGGCTCCCATTGAAAGTAATATTGTACCCCTCCGCACCAGATACTGGCATTGTAGAAAGTGATGTCGGGTCGGTTCTTGCGTTTCCTGATTGCCGATGCAGTGGGTATGGGTAAGACCATTTAAACTGGTTTGGTGTTGAAAAAACTCATTTGTTAAAGAAAATTGAAATTCAGTCGTCAAATCCAATTGTGTCATCAAGATATTTGGAAATCACAAATAAGATCTTAATTTCGCACTGCATTTCGAGTATATCCCAATGGGATGTTGCCAACCGAGCGGCCGAAAGCTACGGTGGACAAATAATGCGGACGGACAAGTCAAAAAAGCGGGAAATCTCTCTTCTGCATTTGTCTCCCCATTTTCAACGATCTGCATTCTATGTAAAATATCCGTTTTGGCAGAAGCCATAGCGGAAAAAAATGTGCATCACGAACGGTACCCATAGTACCTACCAACCGGGAGACATCACTCCGACGGTGGTCAAACGATGCGGGCCAAGGGTCAAAAATCAAATGGAATCACCCCTTCCCGCTTCGTCGTGACGCACGGTAAACCATAAAACCGTGACATCATGAATGATCAAACACAACCCTTCCCTCTACGCGACACTCCTCAAGCGAGGATTGTCCGTGAACAAAAACTCCGTCTCATTACCGCGATCAACGACGAGGTACTGCTGCCACATTTCAATACACTCCGCATGGACTCATTCACGGACAGGGCCACGTCCTACGGGCATTTCGGGAGTCCGGGATCCCAAAGGGAGGAGACCGAAGTGGAAAACATTGAACTTATATGATAAGAACGGTATGATGAGTATCAGCAGTTGAGAAAACAAGCGTAACGACCATTCACATATTGCATCACGAACCCTTCGATGGGTGCCAACCGAGTGGAACGCCACGGTGGCAGGAAGATGCGGGCAGGGTATGCCAAAAGGGTTCAACTCCTAAGCCCCGGCGACGCCTCTTCCCGTGATGCAGCAAAAACAAACAGCATGCAGTACACGAAACACCCCGCCATCAGTTATTTGCGCACATTACGCGTCTTCGGTTTTGACGAACTTGAACCGGTCATCCTCGCCGCACTCGTATCTGAGGATCCCATCTTGCTCATCGGCAGGTCGGGTACCGGTAAGACCTATCTGCTCAACAGCATCTCCGAGGCCATGCGGCTGGAGCACCGGCATTACAATGCCAGCCTCATCTCCTTCGATGACCTTGTCGGTTACCCGTACCCGTCAGCCGATGGCGGATCCGTTTCTTTCCTGCCCACGCCTGCAACCATCTGGGGGGCACAGTCGGTGCTGGTGGATGAGATCAGCCGCTGCAAGCCGGAGACGCAGAACAAGTTCTTCGCGCTGGTGCATGAGCGAAAGATGCAGGGCATGCCCCTCGAGAGCCTTGTCTACCGTTGGGCGGCCATGAATCCCTTCTCGTTGCGCTCTGACGACAACGAGGAGCAATATACGGGCAGCGAACCGCTCGACCCCGCATTGGCCGACCGCTTTGGCTTCGTCATTGAAGTGCCCGACTGGCCCGCACTTTCCAAAGACGATCAGGAGGCTGTCATAGATCCCTCAGGAGAAGCGGTGCTATCTGACGACAATGAACAGCTGCTGCGTTTCGTAGAGCAACTCAAGCCTGTCTTTTGGCAGCGGATAGCAGCACCATCATTCGAAGTGGTGAGCTATGCAAGGCTCGTGACGGGCCTGATGACGGATGCAGGACTGCGCTTCTCGCCGCGACGGGCCCGGCTGCTGGCACGCAATCTGACGGCTGTCATCTGCGTGGCCGAGGCACTGCAGTTGCCCGTCGAAGCCACGGATCGGAAGTTTTTGTACAAGGAATGCCTGCGTTGGAGCATCCCTCACCGGGCCTATCGCGAGGTGGTCGCCAACCATTTGATCGACTCGGTTCACGCGGAAGCCTGCAGGCAGGCCTTCAGCACGGATGCAAGGCAGCAATGGATCTCTGAATTCCTCAGTGTGGAAAGCCTTCCCAAAAAAATCACCATGCTCTTCGACACAAAGGTGGACCGCGACACCAAGAGCCTCGCGGTGACGCAGCTCATGGGTCGTGATACCGTGGAACGCAGGGCCATTTTCGCCTTCAGCACCTTTCCCGCTTTCGACAACAAGCATAACCTGCTCACGGAGGATGCCCTTGATGCATTGGTCAAGACGGCTTCACAGGTCATGGAAGTCAAGGGCAAGCTCGAATGGCAAGAATCCTTCAGTGAGCGGGGAACCGGCCATCCGACACTGTCCAGGTGCCGGCAGTTCCTTGGCGGGCTGCAGGATACCGCACCCAGGCGGACGGATCGGGCGATGAACCTCTTCCTTTACCTCATCACGCAGGGCAGGGACATTCCGCATCCTGAAGTATTGGAAACACAACTGAACAACTGCTTTGAGACGATAAAGCGGCTGTCCGGGCTTTAATGCAAACAACATGGTCATGGAGCAAGAGAACATTTGGACAACGGGCATCCCGCAGAGCGGACTGCTCAACAATAGTGGCGGGCCCCGGTCGAGGACCCGAACGGAGGAAGTGCGGCAGTCGATCCTGAAAGGTGGCGGGGATGCTCATTTCACGGAGGCCTATCATCTTGAAATGCCGGAAGAAGTGACGGATCCCGAGGCATGGCTGTTTGACATCGCCCAAAGAGAGGGATACCGTGACTGGGACCGGCTGGCGTCAATCCTGCTGCTGCCCCGCATGAAGATGCTGGTCGTGGAACTGAAGGGCGATGCTCCCGTCGATCTCCGTCCGATGGAGATCCTGCGCACGGCGCTCATCCTCGCACACACTAACGGTCAGCGATACCTACCCGAAGGGCCGCGGATATTCACACGGAGTCGGCTCTGCCGCAGCATCCGATTGGTTGATATAAACCTTGATGCATACTATGAAATGGACTGAAAATACCGTTCGCAACATCATTTCCGACCTCGCAGAAGATAACCCCTTCGCCTGTCGGGCACTGTTCAGCATCACCACGGTGACGTTCACCCTAAAAGTGCCGACGCTGGCCGTGAGCCTGTCGAAGACCCCCATTCTGTTCATCAATCGGGAGTTCCTGGAAGGGAATGCACAAACGGAGGATGACATCAAGGCGCTGCTGATGCACGAATTCCTACATATCGTCCTGCTGCATACCGAGAAGTACACCCTGAACAATCCTCTGATGAACATCGCGCTCGATGCCGTCATCAACAGCATCATCCATCGTACTTACGGTAAGGCATACTCTAATTTTTTCAGCAGGTATTACAGGCCGAAAGGTATGGAGATCCTGCTGCGGCCCTGGGAGGACACCGACATGGCCACAACCCAACGCTGGAGGGACCTCCATACAAGGATCTATGCCGGGGCGATCGCCGGTGATGATCTTATCGAGCTCCTGGAATCACTGCGCGGGGCAATGCTTTTGATCGAATATTCAAGGTTCATCGGAAGCCATGATGAATGGAACAAGGAGATTTCGGAAGAGAACAGGGAACTGCTGGATGGCATCCTGGACAAGATGGAAGGGACCGGGATCTGGAACAAGAAACAGCTCCCCGGCAAAAACGACCTCCTACAGCAGGAATCCCGCCGGCTCGAAAAGATGAAGGTGAAGGCCTGGAACAGGGAGACCCTTCGGATCCTGGAGAAATGTATGCGACCCGACCCGAAGGCGATCAGGGAGACCGCCAGTCTTCTCCGGCTGCCCATCCTGAGCAATAATGACCGGCGATCCTTTGCGCGCCTCGGAACGGATGCCATACTGCCATTTTCGGCGCATGAGTATGTAAAGCGCATGCCTTCGGAATCCGTCAACATCTACCTTGATGTGAGCGGGTCGATGTATGAGGAGATCGACCGGCTCATCATCCTGCTGTCGGGGTTCCGAAGCCTTATCCGTCGTCCGCTCTGGGTATTCTCGAACAAGGTCGACAAGGCTGTGTTCCGAAATGGGAAAATCGAATATAAGTCTACCGGAGGCACAAGCATCTCCTGCGTGTTCGACCATATCCGGGAAAAAGGATTCCGCAGGAGCCTCATCGTCACCGACGGATATATAGAATCCATCAGTCCCGGGATGCTGCGTGGCATCTCCATACGCGACCTGCATGTGCTGGTCAGCGCTAACGGTCAGGGACAACCGTTCCACTCGCAAGGTATCAGATATCATCAACTAAAACCCATAATACCATGATCAGACAATCCGAAGCCGTTTTGAATGGCCATCCCGACAAATTCTGCGACCTGATCGCTGACCGCCTCATACGGGAACTGTACAAGGTTGACCCGGAAGCCTATGCGCAGATTGAAGTATCAACCTGGTCGGATCTGATCTTCCTGACCGGAAGCGCTGTTACCAGAACAAAAGCCGACCTGCCCGTGCGCGATATCATAGTCGGACTGGGGCAGGAGATCGGCTACACAAAGGACAATTACATCGATGTAACGAGGTACAAGATCATGGACCACATTTGCTGGGTCACGCGTGACCCGAGGGAATGGACGCATTACTCCAACGACCAATGCATCGTCGTCGGTTATGCCGGCTATGATGCCCTAACGCATTTTCTCCCGCCCGAACAGTTCCTCGTTTGGTATCTGCGGGAGGCGCTGGTCGTTGCATTGACAGAAGGCCCGCTCCGGCTGCAGGGTCCTGATGGCAAGCTATTGATCACCATGCGCGAGGAACAGGACGGATGGAAGCCCGATACGTTGCTGGTAACCCTGCAGCAGCAGGAATCCCTTTCCTTCATTGAGCTGATATCGCGAACGGAGCAGGTGCTTCGGCAGGCATGGGGATCATTGCAGGTAACTGACAGCCGTTGGGTTGGCAAGTGGGAGTCGATCAATGTGCTGATCAACCCCAATGGTCCGTTGTTGAACGGCGGCAGTGACGGTGACAACGGGCAGACCGGCAGAAAGCTTGTGATGGACTATTATGGTCCGCGCATCCCGTTGGGCGGCGGGGCGATATATGGGAAGGACCTTTCCCATATCGATCGTCTCGGAGCTTTTCAGGCACGCCGTTTCGCTTTGGAAATGGTTGGTCAGGGTGCAAAGGAGTCCCTTGTCAGGGTGTGCTATGCTCCGGGGCTGGAGGAGCCTTTGTCTGTAGATATCGTTTCAGACAAGCGACCGCATCGTTCGCCAAAAGATTTCTTCCGGTTCCCGAATATGCGCAGGAATATCCGGTTGGCAGACATGGACTATGATCTGCGAACGCTGGGAGGGTTTTACAATACGGGTTTGTCCGTGCATGCTGCATGTGAAATGTCATGATCCAGGCAGCAGCGATTGAAACATATTTTCATGCAGAGGCGTTTGAACCAACGGTCGTGTGTCATTGATTAGATCATGACTGCATCCCGGTGTGATGAACACCCGACCTATTCAGGATCTACCGAATTCCGCGATATGGATGCATGTCGGTCTGTTTTTCCGGATTTGACTTTGGACATTTTCTTGAGGTTTATTGATCCTATTCATTCTTCTTCATGCATCTCAAGTTTCAGGTATCCACCGGAACATTTTTATTCTATTGGTTTGTAAAAGCAGGCATTTAGGAAATCCAGGCAGCATGGAGATATCATGAAAGAGATGTCGTAAACCGCTACAGGAAAGGATTTTAGTCGATGAAACAAATATGAGTTGGTGATGTAGATCATGATCTCCACAATCCCTACATGCTCAACCCCATTCCAATTGAAGAAAAAATAGCGGAGTGGAAAGCGGATCATGCAAAAATGATGGAGGAAATGATCTATGAAGAGAACAAGCCAACCGTTGATGATCTGATGAATGATCTAAGTGAATTGAGCATGCAATTGTAGGCAGTAGCCTGGCGGTTTGAACTTTCTTTTGCCGTGGTAAAATGGGCATGATTGGACAATAGATTGAATGATGAGATTGTATTCATGCAAATGCCGGGGGTGTGGTGTAGCAATATATTTTTTACACCATGTGATGACGGCTTTTTTGAAGGCACTAAAGAGTATGAGCTTACTCAGCCTTGTATGATTTTCATATCAGTTATTACTGATGATTTTCATGGTAGATTGCATTTTATCAACGTGATTACAAACATTTAAAAGCTGACCATGAG
>JBIKIB010000306.1:0-4885 GCA_044361845.1 Chitinophagaceae bacterium
TCACAAAATGCTTTTCTGTACCAAAATCTATTTGCATACCATGCTCTCCCAAAGGCCTGCGGATGATCACCCCGTTTTTCCGCACCATACCGCCTTCCCCAAGTTTGCCAGACATGGTCATTGCTGTGCCATGCGATAGTGTGCTGCCGAGGGATGCAAATGCGATCCGCAATCGATCCGCATCAGGCAATGCCTTTTTGATCAGCAAGGCCATGGAATCTGTAGGTACCACGTCGAAGCCCGCACCAGGCAGGAGCATGATCTCCCTTTCCTCCGCCGCGCTGTCGTGTTTCTTGATCTGTTCGAAGCAGGAAATATCTCCGTTGATGTCGATATAATGTTTTTTCATGCGCAGGCACGAAAGGATCATTGATTCCATCGTATACCTGAAAGGTCCTGCAGCATGTACGACCATCCTGCATTGCTGCACGGCAGCATCCAGACCGATGGTGTCGGATAGTTCTACGACCCGATGGTCAAATCCGGTGGCTTCTGCGAGTGCTGCCAGAGCGGCTCCGTTGCGCCCGGCCAGCAATGGCACCAGACCATAAAAAGATGCGCGTTCTGCGATCAGTCTGCCCGTGTATCCATTCGCGCCATATAGCAGGAAATCGTAGGTCGTCATATGTTTTGTAAAAAGGGGAAATGTGGGTAAATTATGGTATTTTAAGGACTCAGGCCGGCATAATTGTTGTATATTGACGCAAAATAAATATACGACTATGACAAGTGAACAGATCGTGAAGTTCCTGGAGCCCAAACACCTTGATAAACACCCTGTTAAGATAAGTTTCAAGTCACGCAATTCATTGAGCGGCATCTTCATACAGACCCAGGATTACGAAGATCTGAAGGCGAAGAATTTCTGGCGCATCGTCACCGAAACACACCTGAAGCAGTGGAAAGAAACAAAAGACAGAAACCTCGCCAAGATATTCAACGGAGCTGAGTTCACCCGTTTATCTGAAGCCTCCTGATACTTCTGAACGATATGCGCTCCTGAAGGCACTACTTGCCATATGATTTTTCCCCATATTCCGATCCTGCAATTCGCAGGATCTTTTTATATTCGGTCGGCATTTTTTGATTGAAAAGCATTCGATATGATCGATGTGACGAAAATTGAGGGTTTTTTGCTTGGTACACTGATACTCTTCATCATTTTGGTGGTGCGGTATTTTGTGTTCGGTGCGATCCTGCATTGGGTGTTTTTTGCCGGCAAAACAACCCGATGGACATCACGGAAAGTGTATTCAAGAGATTACGATAAAAAGCAATTTCGTTCTGAAGTGGTCTGGAGCATGACAAGTTCCTTGATCTTCGCCATTTCCGGTGCGGCACTTGGCTGGCAATATCTAAAAGGCTATACCTTTATCTACCTGGATTGGGGCCTGCACGGATGGTGGTACCTCCCCTTGAGCCTTGTCCTGGTCATGGTCCTGCACGAGGGTTACTACTACCTGCTCCATCGCTGGATGCATATCCCTTCCGTATACCGGATCGTTCATAAGGTCCACCACGATAGCCATGTCACTTCCCCATGGACCGCGTTCTCCTTTCATCCTCTGGAAGCCATCATACAGTCCCTCTTTCTGCCACTCGTATTGATGATCGTACCCATGCACGCTGTGGTATTGCTGGTGCTGCTCATGATCATGACGGTGAGCGGATTCATCAACCACCTCGGGTATGAGGTCTACCCCGAAGGATTCGACAAGCATCCGGTAGGCAAATGGCTGATCGGTGCAACACACCATGCCCGGCACCATAAACAGTTCCGCTATAATTTCGGTTTGTACTTCACATTTCTGGATCATGCATTCGATACCGAAGCTCCCCCGGGAAAATGATCATTAATCTGTCTGCTGCTGCCTAGAAAGTCCATCTTCTTACAAGAATGAAGGATAATTTTGTTTAGCTTCATACTGCTAATATGGATTAAACAATAGACAAATCAGCAATGCTCCGATCCTCTGTTGAATTTTTCTGTTGATGATTCCTACGGTCAAAGATCGAAAGTGATGTCGTTCCCAAGAACGGGATCCGCATAAATTCATCTAAATGAAATCAGCCAGCTTGCGTGCCAAAAGCGATGCTGTTCGCCAGCTGTTAAGGGTATTGCATAGCTTCGAATTTGAGAGCTCGTTGGCGGAAAGGTTTCTTCAGGAATACTGTGTGCTGTTGCAGCCACGCAGGGGGGAGTTACTCATTCGTAAAGGGGAGTTGTGTGAGCAATATTATTTCATCATCAAAGGGGTGTTAAGGGGCTATACGGATTATGGAACAAGCCAGATCACCACTTGGATCTCTGTGGAGAATGACCTGGTGACTTCCATATACAGCCTGGCGGAACAGCAGCCGGTGTTTGAGAACATAGAGGCGTTGGAACATTCCTCCGTGTTGATGCTCAAAGCGGTTCATATGGAGCAACTGTATGCACTATATCCGGCATTCAACAAGACTGCCAGGCTTCTATTGTCGAGATATTACCGGGATGCGGAAGTGCGTGCCTTCATGGCCCGCATTCCTGATGCAGCGTCAAAATATCTTTTTTTCATCAAAAAATATCCTCACCTGGCGAACACCATTCCCATCAAATACATCGCATCATACCTGGGTATCCGTCAGGAAACGCTGAGTCGCATCCGTAGTAGATTGTCGCGACAGACAAATCCAAGCCGGATTCAGACGGAGATCTGACATCTGACCACAAAGCCGGGTTGTTGTTTGGGATCTGCCAGGAATGATATCAACGGGATATCATGACAGCATAGGATACATGCATTCCCTCGGCTGAACCGGAGCAGTTCCTTTGATGGGTTACTAAGCCCTGTGGTGGTTCAATAGTTGATTCCCGGCGGGTATTGAAATTTTAAATCTATTTCTTCCAGAGCAGGTCCTTTACCTGAACTGAGGGAATTCATGCTATCTATTATCGGCTCATCGGCAAGCCGAATACGTCATGTTTAAAAATTCAATATGTATGTGGTTGGCCGGGTAAAATGAGGACACCCCGGTGATGCAGATGATATGATTCATTCGATCAGCCGGGGTGTTTTTTAATTGATATGGTCAGGACGTTGCGTAATGTTCCACGGGTTCACAGGTGCAGACCAGGTTTCTATCACCATGGGTATTATTCACCCTTGATATGGAGGGCCAGAACTTCCCTTCACGAACATAGGCCAATGGGAAAGCTGCCTGCTCGCGCGTGTACGGACGGTTCCATTGGTCGGCGATGACGACTTCCTGAGTATGTGGTGCATGCTTCAGGATATTGTCTTTCTTATCAGTTCGTCCTTCTTCGATATCCCTGATCTCTTTCCGGATCTCCAGCATCGCGTCGCAGAATCTGTCGAGTTCCGCTTTGTCTTCACTCTCCGTAGGTTCGATCATGATCGTGCCTGCCACGGGGAAGCTGAGGGTGGGCGCGTGGAAACCATAGTCCATCAATCGTTTGGCAATGTCTTCTGCTTCCACCTCTGCGGATTTTTTGAATGGTCGCAGGTCGACGATGAATTCGTGCGCACAGGTGCCATGTTTACCCAGATACAGGATATCATATTCGCCCTGGAGCCTGGCACGCATATAGTTTGCGTTTAGGATGGCGTATACCGTTGAACTTTTGACACCATCCGCGCCTAAGAGTCTGATGTACCCATAACTGATCAGCAGGATGCTGGCGCTTCCAAATGGAGCGGCGCTCACAGCGGATTGGCGGCTGCCCACGGGGGATGTTTCATTACGAAGGGTCACGTGTCCCGGAAGGAATGGTGCAAGATGTTTCTTCACACAGATCGGTCCCATGCCGGGGCCGCCACCGCCATGCGGGATGGCGAAGGTCTTGTGCAGGTTGAGATGGCAGACATCCGCGCCGATGAGTCCCGGAGCGGTAAGTCCCACCTGTGCATTCATATTCGCACCATCCATGTACACCTGTCCACCATGTTCGTGGATGATATCCGTGATATCTTTCACGGTTTCTTCGTAGACACCATAGGTACTGGGGTAGGTGATCATGATTCCCGCCAGTTCGTGGCTGTGTTTTTCTGTTTTTTCCCGGAGGTCTGTCACGTCAATGTATCCGTTATCGAGTGCTTTCACCACTACGACTTTCATGCCAGCCATGACTGCTGATGCAGGATTGGTGCCATGTGCCGAGATGGGTATGATCATGACGTTGCGGTGGTGGTCGCCGCGTGACATATGATAGTCGCGTATCGTGAGCAGTCCGGCGTATTCTCCCTGTGCGCCACTGTTGGGCTGCAGACTGCAAGCATCGAAGGCTGTCACGCTACAGAGGTAGTCGGAGAGCCGGTCCATGATGTACCTGTATCCTGAGGTCTGGTCCTCCGGTGCAAAGGGATGCAGTTTGTTCCAGTGGTCCCAGCTGAGGGGCATCATCTCCGTGGCGGCATTCAGTTTCATGGTGCAACTGCCGAGGGAGATCATGGAGGTGTTCAGCGACAGATCCTTATTCTCGAGTCGTTTGATGTACCGCATCATCTGGCTTTCGCTGTGATGGGTATTGAACACCGGATGTTCCATGAAAGGTGTCGTCCGGGTGAGGGAGGAAGGAATATGCGATAAAAGGATGTCTTCGGCCATGGTGAAAGTGACCGCATCCGAATCATTGCCGAAGCAGTTGATCAGGTCGAACAGGTCAGTGGCGGTGGTCGTTTCATCGATCGAGAACGCCACATGCCGGTCATTGATATAGCGGAGATTGATCTGTTGAGAGAGTGCTTTTTCACGAATGGTCGCAGCATCCTGCACTTTCACGGTCACCGTATCGAAGAAATTTTCCGACAGCAATTCATGTCCGTACTGACGGATCGTTTCTGCAGCGGTCTGTGTAAAGAGTGCAACGCGTTTGGCAATGGCG
>JBIKIB010000215.1:0-6489 GCA_044361845.1 Chitinophagaceae bacterium
AGATGGTAGCTGCCTAGGCGGTGATGTTCTGCAATGACTGATGATTTATCCCTCGCGGTGATTGCAGGCATTGGATGTGTCGGGTCGTACTGCCAACGATTGTAGAACCAGATGGTAGGAAGCACTGTTATTTCTGCCTTTTCCAAACCTCTGTTAGTAATTGAAATGCGTATTCCAATATCACTTGAGTCTTGTTTGGCATAGGTGATCTTGACGTCGAAGTAGGCATCGTTATCGAAAGCGCTGGTGTCAAGAATTTCAAACTCAGGCTCTAATCTGGAACGTCGGGCGTTTTCCTGAATTATTTTTTCATAGGGGAATTCATGATGCGGATACTTATAGAGGTACTCCATGTAATAATGAGACGGCAGGTTGTCGAGATAGTAGTAAAGTTCTTTAACATCCTCACCATGGTTGCCTTTGTAATTACCGAGTCCGAAGAGACGTTCTTTTAGTACTTTATCTTTTCCGTTCCAAAGGGAAATCGCAAAACAGAGGTTCTGGTAGTAGTCAGAAATACCTGCAATGCCGTCTTCACCCCATCGGTATGCACGAAAGTGGGATTGTTCGAAAGGAAAATACCCCCAGGCATCGCCCCATTCACCATAATCTTCACGAACGGTACCCCATTGTCTTTCACTTACATAGGGCCCCCAAAGTTCTAGCGGTATGTGCTTTGATGCATTGGCGTCCAGCCGGAGCTGTTCTGGATTCATCCGGCAAATGTAAATTTTTGTGTACTATCGACACATTAAAAATTTTTTTCTCGCAGATAACGACTGAGGTGATGTAGGGTCAGAGATTCATTTTTTTAAGTTCACTTACAGCATGATCAGCTGCTCTTGCAGTGAGTGCCATGTAGGTAATGGAAGGATTTTGGCATGCAGAGGATGACATACAGGCTCCGTCAGTAACATAGACATTGGGAACTTCATGTAATGCGTTCCATTTGTTCAGCACAGAGTCTTTGGGATCTGTTCCCATGCGAGCTGTTCCCATTTCATGGATGCAGAATCCCGGGGCTGGATTGTTGTCGTAAGTTTTAACATTTTTTATGCCTGCTGCTTCTAGCATTTCTGCTGCACTATTCATCATATCGATACGCATTTTTCGTTCATTATCTCTAAAGGTGCAGTCGATGTCCAATGTGGGAAGTCCCCATTTATCTTTTTTGGCTGTGTTTAGTGAGATTTTATTGTCAAAGTGAGGCAGTTGTTCTCCCCATGATCCCCATCCCATTGACCATTGGTCAGGTTCGGTCATGGCTTCTTTCAAATCTACTCCGATGCCGTCAAAGGAACCTTGCTGGCGTGATGCTCCGCCCTGGAAGCCGAAACCCCGAAGATAGCCGGCAGAGGAACCTCCATCAAGGTTACGGAAGCGCGGGACGTAAATACCGTTTGGTCTTCTGCCATAGACATACTGATCTTTAAATCCATCGAAGTTTCCGGAGGCACCTACTCCATAGTGGTGGTCCATAAGATTATGTCCGATCTGGCCACTGCCATTGCCCAGACCGTTTGGAAAGGCGTCGGATACTGACATCATGAGGATCTGAGCTGTACCCAAGGTTGATGCGTTGAGGAAGATGATTTTTGCGAAGAATTCCTCTGTTTGCATTGTTTCGGAGTCGATGATGCGGACACCTGTTGCCTTTTTGGTTTCTTTGTCATAAATGACTTCAGTAGTGATCGAATTGGGGCGAAGTGTCATGTTTCCCGTGGCTGCTGCTGCCGGAAGCGTAGCAGAGTTTGAGCTGAAATACCCGCTGAACGGGCATCCTTGGTGACACTTATTGCGATACTGACAGGGACCTCGGGTACCAACTTTGGCGGTATGGTTGGCTGATCTCCCAATGATCATGTCTCGTCCCAACTTGTTTTTCAGGTTATTTTTAACCATTTTTTCTACGCAGTTCATCTCCATGGCTGGCAGAAACTCACCATCAGGCAATTGTGCCAGGTTTTCTTTAGAACCGCTGATGCCAACAAATTTCTCGACATAGCTGTACCATGGTGCGATATCCTTGTAACGTATGGGCCAATTGGATCCATGACCATCTTTAGCGTTGGCTTCAAAGTCCAGGTCGCTCCAGCGGTAACATTGTCTTCCCCACATGATCGATCGTCCCCCAACATGGTTTCCCCTGATCCAGTCGAATCGATTTATCTGGTTGTAGGGATGTTCCTTGTCGTTAACAAAGAATTTTTTGGATACTTCATCGTATGCATAACACTTGCTTTGGATGGGAGAATTTTCTTTATCCTCTTGTGTTTTGCGGTTACGATGCGTCAGTTCCCATGGATTTTTCTCCGTATCTGTATAATCTTTTATGTGTTCCAGATTCCTACCTCTTTCTAGTACGAGGGTCTTGAGTCCTTTCTCACAGAGTTCTTTTGCGGCCCAGCCTCCGGAAATCCCGGAGCCGACCACGATGGCATCGAATGTATTGGTTTGGGGCATTAGCTATGTTTGATGATAAATATAGTGATATATTTTTTTCATCGTAAATATCCGGTTCTTCCAAATCATATTTTCGAAGGAACGTTCTTTTAGGAAATTGGAACTCCATGAAATCAGGTAACGCGACTGATTAAAAGGTCTTTTATGGGAAGATATTTGTCGAATCAAGGCGTAATATGGGAAGTGTGAATGTTTTTTTCGTGTTTGTTCATCTGATTCAAAAATTGTATAAAGCATGTTTGATTTGGATAATACTTATACATTAGAGGTATGAAAAAAATTCTATTTCTTTTTATTGGACTTTTGGTGTTTGTTTTTGGATTAACGTTCACCAAACCTTTTTCCCATTTGCGGAATTATGTGTTGTGGGGTGTTCATTCTATACATGACCATGAGACTCATCCTACAAGAAAGGTAGAAAGGTCTGATAAGCCCCAACCCTGGCCCTACGATTCTCTATTCAACCAAACGGAGATTGCGGCAGAATTTATGTCGGTCGTTGATTCAAACGATACGCATGCTTTTTTAGTGATCCGAAATGGTAAGTTATTGTATGAGCGTTATTGGGATGGTTACGATAGCATAAGATTAAGTGGCTCTTTTTCTGCGGCTAAAAGCATCATTTCGCTATTGATAGGTATCGCCCTGGATGAGGGAAAGATAAAATCTTTGGAAGATCTTGCAGGGGCATATCTTCCTCATTTCCAGACGAATGGATTAGAAAAGGTACGTATCAGGGATTTACTGACCATGAGTTCTGGTACGACGTATAATGAAAGTGATAAGGGTTATTTCAGTATGAATGCCAGTGCTTATTATGGTGACGATATACATCATACGATTTCACGATTGGAGCGAAAGGAAGCTCCCGGAGAGTTTTGGGAGTATAGGAGCGGGGACACCCAGGTATTGGCATTGATCGTGGAAAATGTTTTTGGGAAAAGTATTTCTGCGTTGGTGAGTGAGCGATTCATGTACCCTATGGGTGCTGAGCATGACGCTCTATGGTTGCTTGACGGATCTGAGCGACATGAGAAGGCGTTCTGTTGTTTTAATGCTGCAGGAAGAGACTATGCCAGATTTGGTCAGTTGATCTTGAACAAGGGAAGGTGGAACGGAAAACAAATTGTGTCTGAGGCTTATGTCAATGCAGCAGTTTCACCAGCTACGTACTTAAAAGATCCTACAGAGAACAATGCTTCTGTTGATTTTTATGGATATCAATATTGGATTTTTCAGCATCGTGGTGTTCCGGTTTATGCCATGAATGGTTTGTTCGGTCAATACGTCTATATCCTTCCGGAGCAGAATGTTGTGATCGTACGGTTGGGTGAATCGAAGGTAACCAAGCCGATTCATCACTTCCAGCCGGAGAATTTCACTTACGTGGATGCCGCTTTAACCTTGATTGGTGAGCAGAAATGATTTTTTGGGATTTGTTTCATGTATAAAATGAATTGGTATTTTGGAGGAATGCGGAATATCCGTATTTTTGCATCCCATCAGAGGTTAATGCCCTGATCTATAGGAGGTGCGGTAGCTCAGTTGGTAGAGCAATGGACTGAAAATCCATGTGTCGGCGGTTCGACCCCGCCCCACACCACTTCAAAAAATGATAAACCCTTGTAAGTGTTTCACTTACAAGGGTTTTATTTTTAGGCTGCACAGAAAGGTTCGGTTTTTTTTTGGTCATTGACCTTACAGCAAATTACTTACTTTCTATTTGTAGAGAAGCAAAGTATTTATTCTTTAACTCTACAGACGCATCGTCGGATCGCTTTTGATGGATGATATTAATCGTATAGACTCCATCAAAAAGCATATATACTGTTATTTCAACTTTTTTCCCATTCCTGGTGGCGCTGACCACAAAGTGCAGCACTTGCTTACCGGAAATTTCTTTAACCTCGGACGAAAGAACAGTAGCATCACTTCCTAATTGTGCGACAAATCCGTTTTGCGCCTGCTCCCAGAACTCACCTTGTTGTTGGGCAGTCTCTAGTACATCTGCGGTCATACCGCTACTTTTTTCCAAATTTGTAGTAGAGACAATAAAATTGGCGCTGCTATCCGCCAATCGAACATAATGCTGAATGTTGATGCCTTGCATATCACGCATCAATGGCTTTTCAGGAAAAATAATGGTTACTTTTTCAGTTAACTGGACTTTCGTCTCCTGTGACATAACTCCAAACGGAAACAAAATCAAGATCAGGCGAATGATGATTGCCTTACTCATAAAATATTATTTAAGCGTAAAAATAAAGTATGACCATCTACAAATCATTGAATTGTACAATTGGTATGTACATGAGAAAAAAGGTCATTTCCCATTCCATCCATCTATGATACCTGCTTTAATATCGGTGTAACTGGAAGCAAGCCAGATTACCAACACAATTAGGGCGATTACCTTCCAGTGATTTTTTACCAAGATTTTGAGATCGGTGATGAATTGATTCATATCGGTGATTTTAAAGTTGACAATGAATTCATAGGGTTTGGATGCTGATTGTTGAATTAATGCAGACAGATCTGCTTCGAGGACCCTACTGATAGTATTTAAAGAATGGAGGCTCGGTTTTACTTCACCGTTCTCAATTCTTTGTATGGTCCTTAAAGTGATCCCGCTATCATCAGCAAGTTGCTGTTGGGTCATTCCCTTTTTGATCCTAAGTTCTTTTATGGCAATCATAACTTTGAGATACAAATTTGATAATGAATTTATTATGAAAAAACGACACCCTTACGTCATCTATACGTCAGCCGGTCTAAATTTGTTTGGAAGTAAGGAATTTCTTCCTTTTCTCACGCCGAATGAGACCTAAAAGAGATAATAGACCTGTTACTAACTGGTCCAACCGAATAAACAGTGCGCAGTTTTTCAGATTCAGTACGACTTAGATCCATAACAAAGTGCATGAAAATCAAATAGGAGAGGGATCTTGACGTAGGTTGAAATAAATACGGCTGCACGCCCCACACCACAAAAGGTAAAAAGCCTTGTATATAGATCTCTACGAGGCTTTTTTGGGGTAAACACTTCTTACCATATGATCTAAAATTGTTGAGTAGGTCAATTGAAATGTACAATTGAACCCGCCCTAACCAATACTGATGAGTAGTTGATTTCGAATCAGCCTTTGATTGCGGTTATCTTGATATCCCCCCAAAATCCTTTTACCAATCAGTCAATCCATCCCCAAGGGGCGGCTGGAATAGAAATAGGGTTGGTGAGATCGAATTTTACCGAAACCAATCTGTCTGTGCCGATCCTTCTGAGATTATATGTAAAAAATTGAGCATCAATAGTGATCCACCAGATATTACCGAATGCGGCTGGTATCCTTTTTTGTGTTTCTTCATCAGCAGGAAAGACTTGCATCGAAGCTGATCCCTGATTTGTTGTTCTTCCGCCATACCAGGATACTTCTTCTTCTGTGCCATCTTGATGCCTGTGGTCGTGTTTTAAAAGGATTCGATCGTTTTCCAATGTTAAAACCCAAGTTCTAGACCTGTTGTCGCCTATCATGAAAGGGATTCGAATTTTCCCCTTTTCACAAGACCTAAAATGCATGATGAGCTGTTTATCTTTGAAATCTCCACTATTGGCCTCTTCATTGATGGTTCCCGCGTAAGCCATACCACAGTGTTTTTGCAGCTGTTCCCAAAAAATTACAGCGGCTGGTCTATCCTGAGCTTTTGTGTGCAGGCTGAAAAATATCAATGTTATGGCGAGTAAAGTTTTCAAATCTTCAGGTATATATTGGTTAATTGCTAAGGTATATGTCTTAATTCTGGCTTTGACGGCCATTAAAAGATATTCATAATCCGTGTTCCTTTTTGATCACCCAAAAGTTGACTTTAAAAAGGTTGACAAAAGCCGATGCTGATAAGACTCATTTTTTCAAAAAATATCCCTGACTGATAAAAGAAGAGATCACAACATCTTTTGAAAATTGTGGTATGTTGACAAATCTGTTTTCTATATTACTAAAATAATTCACCCAAATTTTTCATTTGTTT
>JBIKIB010000021.1:0-20583 GCA_044361845.1 Chitinophagaceae bacterium
TGTTCCTTGTATTTCAGTCGAGTAAACAAAAAATCGATCTTGTGACCGTAGACTACTATGAGCAGGAGATCAAATATCAGGAACGCATTGAACAGATGAAAAGGGCCAATGCGCTGTCAGAGAAGGTTCGTGTCAATGTAGGCGAAGGAACCATAGATATTTTTTTCCCCTCGGAATTCGATGGTTTGAAAGTGACCGGCAATGCCACGCTCTATTATCCGGCGAATGAAGACATGGATCTGCAGGCACTGGTCAAGACAGATGATGCCAAGTTCAGCATGTCTATTCCAGGAAAGCATCCGGGTGCGCATATCCTTAAACTCAACTGGGAGTCGGGCGGGGTGACCTATTATTCAGAACTGCAGTTGTTTCTGCCATAATCTCATATAACGAATCATCATGTTGCAGTTGTTGATACCGGCGTTATTGATGGGTCTTGCAGGCAGCCTTCATTGCGTGGGCATGTGCGGCCCGATCGCAATGGCATTGCCTTTGCAGGGCAGGTCGAACATCGGGAAAATCACCGGTGCCATGGCCTATAACATGGGTCGTATAACGACTTATGCGTTGTTCGGGATGGTATTCGGTTTGCTTGGAAGGAGTTTTGAATGGTTCGACTGGCAGCAACGTATCTCTATCGGGTTAGGTCTTGTGATCCTGCTTTTTCTACTGGTTCCAAGGGTGTTTCCTAAAATGAGTATGCATCCGGCAATCCAAAAATACATGGCTGGTTTGAGGAAAGCCATCGCAACTTACCTTTTCAAGGGAGATCCTGCATCCATGTATGCCACCGGACTACTCAACGGACTACTTCCCTGCGGACTCGTTTATATGGCCCTGGCTGGTGCTATAGTGTCAGGGGATCTGTTCAAGGGCATGTTATTCATGACCATGTTCGGATTGGGGACTATTCCGGCCATGCTCTCGATCACATTGGCGGGTGGGTTGCTCAAACAGCCGGTGAGGCTTAAAATCAGACAGATGTATCCGGCTATTCTGCTGGTAATGGCTACACTTCTCATCCTCAGGGGTCTGGGCCTGGGCATCCCTTATGTAAGTCCAAAACTCAATGTAAGCGGATCGGTACACATTGATTGCCATCCAAACTGACAAGTGTCAGTTTTCGTTATGACTAAAATTATACCTGTTACAGGGCTGACA
This sequence comes from Chitinophagaceae bacterium, assembly GCA_044361845.1. Taxonomy (GTDB): domain Bacteria; phylum Bacteroidota; class Bacteroidia; order Chitinophagales; family Chitinophagaceae; genus Pollutibacter. Next base: position 1,162 of record JBIKIB010000021.1, read on the forward strand.
GGTTAGTTTTGTATATGGATTTTATTAAATTTTGATGGACGGAGTAATATTTCAGATGCTTGTTTTATTCGTTTTGAAAGGCTAAGCCTCTCTAATTGCATCCAGATCAGAAGAAAATCATGAAAAAGCACATGACCATACCGGCAGAGGGAACATGGATGGATCATTTGGTAACAAGTAGCCCTCTTCAAGCAAAGAAAAATGTGACCGTGAAGCCACCGAAGAACATATTAGAGCAGTTTCATCATGAGAATATGACGTGGTTGAGGTCCATTGACTTCTTCAGGCAGGAGAACAGTTATTTGAAAACCAGGCTAGCAGAAGTAGTGGATAGTACGTCAGACAAGGATTTTTTAGCCCAGGCCGAGCATTTTCAGAATCAGTTCATCATAAAGGATGAGTTCCTTGATGAGTTGCGACATGATGTCAACGAACAGGAAAGGAGCCTCAGTGAAAAAAATATGGGAAGAGAGGAGTGTATTGAAGAATGTGTCAAAAATCGGCAACAGAACCTGCGTGGCCAGATGGAATATCTTGAGAAGGATTTCACCAGCCTACGAAATGAGTTCAACCATTATCTTGCATTTATTTTATAACGAATTTTTTGTAAAAAACACACCTGCATCCCATGATGAAGGTGTGTTTTTTTGTGAAATCTTCCTTGTTTCAGTTCAGCATCAAAGACAATTTTTTCTCATTAAGGAGTATGATATTTCCATCTCGAATATCAATCAGTTTTTCGCTGCGGAAATCGCTGAGGGTTCGAATAAGGGATTCGGTAGCTGTACCGGCAATATTTGCAAGGTCTTCGCGTGAGATATGAATGGAAAATTGCTCCGATCCCGCCTTGTGATACTTTTTCTGCAGCGTGAGCAATGCATCAGCCACTCGTTTGCGAAGCGAGTTGTACGCCAACCCTAGGAGTTGTTCTTCTTTTTCGGAAAGGTTGCTGGCAAGCATACGGATGAAACGTTTGGCGACATCTGGATTTTCGTTGATGAGTGATTCGAAGTCTTCTCTCGGGATGATGGCTACTTCAGAGTCTTCCATCGCTTCAGCGGTTTCTTTGTAAATAGCATTTTCCAGCAGTGATATGTAGCCGAAGAAGTCACCCTCACTGTACAACCCGACGGTGAGTTCCTTACCATCGTCATTCGATTTGAACGTCTTAACCTTGCCCTTCTGCACGAAGTAGAGGCGCAAGGGATGATTGCCTTCGGAAAAGATCAGTTGTTTCTTTTTGTAGTGATTGATATTCCTTCCTTCCGAGAGCGATTTCAGGGCATCTTCGCGACCTGAGTCTTTCATGAATTCCTGGATGCCTGTTATGTCCGGCGAATATTCCTTTTTGAGCATTTCCACTTTCCGAAGTCTGCGTTCGATGGAGTTCAGGATTTCAATGTCCGTGAAAGGTTTGGTGATATAATCGTCTGCACCCATTTCCATACCCTTCCTGAAATCGGTGCGTTCGGCTTTAGCGGTAAGGAAAATGAATGGCACATGCCGCAATTGCTCGTTTTTATTGATCAGGTGCAGTACTCCATACCCGTCAAGGACCGGCATCATGATGTCGCATATGATCAGGTCGGGTCTTTCCTGCATCGCTTTTTCCACTCCGACTTTTCCGTTTTCTGCGGTGATGACTTTATAGTTTGCCAGTTCAAGGATCTCTGCAATATTTTCCCGTACTTCAAAATTGTCTTCAATCAGCAAGATGGTGTTCATATGTCGAATTTAATGATGAAAGTGGTTCCTTCTTCCAGTTCGCTTTCCACTATCATGTGGCCGTTCATGAGTTCAATGTATTTGGATACGATGTGGAGTCCGAGTCCGGTTCCTTGGATATTTGTCGCGTTTTTGCCCCGGAAGAATCGTTCGAAGAGATGTTTTTTGTCATCTTCAGAAATACCTATACCATTGTCCCGAACGGAAATTAGTATTTGTTTCGGATTTACCTGGGTTTCCACATCGATAAGGCCGTTTTCAGGCGAGAATTTGATGGCATTCGATACGAGGTTTATGATCACATTCCGAAGCAGTGAAAGGTCAAGATTGACTGTTTGGTTGCCAGTGTGCCGGATACGGATTTTCTGTCCCGGACGAATGATCGTCTGCATCTCATTGCAAACCAACTGAACCTGTTCTTTCAAATTGAAATCGGCGAAGTTGACCTGGATCTTGCCTTCCTCGAGCCGACCGATCGATAGGAACTCATTGAGGATATCCGTCAGGTTGCTGACTGCCGATCGGATCCGCTGGATATGCTTGTCACGCTTATTCTGTTCTTCTGAAAGGGTATATTTTGCCACCAGCGATGCTGATGACAGGATCGTGCTCAGGGGCGTCCTGAATTCATGAGACGCCATGGATACAAATCTTGTTTTTAAGTCGCTTAGTTCTTTTTCTTTACTTAGGGCTTTTTCGAGTTCATCGCGTGATCTTTCCAGTATCTCAAGGGTTTCCTGCAGTTGCCGGGTCCTTTGCTCCACTTTTGCCTCCAGCTCTTCGTTGAGTTTTTCGATTTCATCATTCGCTTTCGCCATTTCCTCTTGCTGCTTCATGATAGCCTTCTCGATCTCCCTGCGTTTGGTGATATCAATGATGTACGCGATCACGAAATGTCCCTCGATCGTCTTGTAATGACCCAAACTGATTTCAACGGGGAATTCACTGCCATCATTTTTTTTGGCATACAGGTCGAAACCTTGACCCATATTCCGGCTTGACGGTTGTGCATGGAAGCGTTCCCGATGCGAAAGATGTTTTTCCCGAAAGCGCGATGGTATCAGATCCTCGACTTTCATGCCTGGGATATCGCTTTGAGCATATCCAAATGTTTGGATGGCCATCTTATTGGCAAGTACGACTTCTCCCTTCTCATTGGACACTATTATCGCCATGCTGGAGTACTGGAAGAGCGCTTCGAAGCGCTGCTTTTCACGGAGTAAACTTGCATCGATCAAGTTCAGTTTATCAAATCTTACTTTCATCTGATCGGGGTGGAACACGGCATGGCTAAAAGGCTCGACCTTCCCGATGATCTGATACTGGTTTTCTCCGAGTTCTTTCAGCTGGCCCGGCGTAGGTTGCCAGACAATACCATAATACATCAGCTGGCTATCATTTTCACCGGACATGAACTCACCCCTGAAGAAAGTACCTTTCTTTTCAGCTTTGGCCCTGAGGACGAATATCCGATTCCGGAAGGATAATATCTTGTCGAACGACAGATCTCGTTTGTGGCGGGGGAGAATAACTTCGAAACAATCCTTGAAATCCATCCCATCTGGCATGATTTCAGGCATGGACTTGCCCTTCTCAATGATTTTCAGAGATCTGTCAAGTACAAAATATATCAAATGGATCCGTTCTATTTCCATTATTCCCGGGTCTGTTTCATGCATGAGTGGTGTTTTTCAAAAGTTTCCCCAGTCGGTGGCAGAAGGTGATTTCCCATGTTGAAATTATGACTTTCAGGAAACTTAAGGAATACTGTCTTGTGGACCCGATCAAAAACATCAATATGCATGAATGATGTATCAACAAAGGGTTGACAACAAAACGGTAAGACGCTCAATGGGTACAATTCTTTTGACTTTTATCATGCTTCGAGTCCCATCCGCCTGGCAGTGATCGTTGACACCAGGGTAACAAAGATGACTATACTGATGGAACTTGTGGGCATTAGGATTGCTGCGATCAGCGGGGAAAGCAGTCCTTTAGTGGCAAAGCCCAGCCCAATGATGTTATAAAGGATGGATATGATGAAACTGACTGTCACAATTTTTTTCCCTGCTCTTGCAAAACGCAGGTGCCGGCTGAATTTTCCGATCATGTCACCTTGTAATATAGCGTCGCTGGCGGGCGAGAAGAGGTTTGTATTGTCAGACACCGCAATTCCTGCGTCACTTTGCTGCAATGCACCTGCATCATTGAGTCCATCGCCGAGCATGAGCACGTATTTACCTTCTTGCTGAAGATGTTTAATGTATTCAAGTTTTTGTTGCGGATCCTGTCTGAAAAGTATCGGTGTTTGAAGTCCGAATATGTTTGCCAGATTGGATTTTTCCCGGTCATTGTCGCCGCTGAGCAAATGCGTGCGATATTCATCTGAATGAAGTTCCGCTGCCATCCTGGCGATGCCTGGCCTGTAGTCATTGCTGATCGTGAAATGACCTGTTAGTCGCCCGTTCATGGATATATGTATCTGAGTGCCGGTTGCTGGTACGCTTTCACTCTTGTCATTTGAGTATCGTACAAAGGCTAATGAGCCTAATCGTAATAAAGTGTCATCGATTCTCCCTTCTACACCTTCGCCTGCCGTTTCGCTAAAGTCGCTCACTTGCAATGAACCACTCTTATTGTTTTGGTGCAGACTCTCCGTGATGATCTTGCTGAGCGGATGTGATGAATGTTTAGAAAGGGAAAGGATCAGATTGAATTGCTGCTCATCGAGCGGTTCACCTTCGTACCGAACGAGTGAGGATACATTGTGCGTGATGGTGCCCGTCTTGTCGAACACGATGGTGTTGATCTTTCCAAGGGTTTCTATGACCGAAGCGTTCTTGAGGTACATCTTATTTCTGCCGAAGATGCGTACCATGTTGCCATAAGTGAATGTAGCAGACAGTAATAACGAACAAGGGCATGCTACAATAAGGATGCTGGTGACCACCGGCCACATTCTCTGGCTGTCATGGATTTGCCAATAAGCAGCCGATGTGATCGCGATCGAGAAGAGTACATAAGTGAAATAACGACTCCAGGGATGAATGAAAGATTTCTCCTTATTCTTTCGATGTTTGAAGACTTCGTTGTTCCATAGCTGTGTGATATAACTTCCGGTGGCAGGTGTGACCACTTCAAGTTCTATGGCAGGCCCCATCTGTCGTCCGCCAGCATAGATGAGTTCACCTTTTTTTTTCGGTACAGGAGCATGTTCTCCTGACACGAAACTGTAGTTGATATTGCCCGTTTCACTTGTGAGTATGGCATCTGCAGGGATCATTTCCTCATTGCGTACGAGGATCCTGTCGCCTTTGCTGAGGCTGCTGACGGGAAGGTTTTTTTCTTCGCCATCCCTGATCACGGACACGCCTAACGGGAAGTAAGATTTATAGTCACGATCGAATGAGAAGGAGTCGTAGGTTATATTCTGAAACCAACGTCCGATGAGCATGAAAAAGACGATGCCTGACATCGAATCGAGATATCCAGGACCGGAATGTGTCAGAATCTCGTAAACGCTGCGGCCGAAAGCCACGGATATGGCCAGTGCAATGGGGGCATCGATATTCAGCCATTTTTGTCGTATGCCTTTCCATGCGGATATGAAGAATTCTGAGGCACTGAAGAATATGACCGGAAGGGAGAGGGCAAGGTTCAGATAGTCGAATAAGTCTCGCAATCCTTCAGCGCCGATATCTCCTCCGGAGAAATATTCAGGGAAGCTCAGCATCATGATGTTGCCGAAGCAAAAACCGGCCACGCCAATGCGGTAAATATATGTCCGGTCCTGCGTTGCGGGCTTCTTCTTTTCCGCGTCCTGCAGACTGATATATGGTTCATAGCCGATGAAAGCCAGCAATTCAACGAGCTTTTTCAAGGATGTCTTCCCCACCTCAAAGATGATGAAGACTTCTTTTCTTTGGAAGTTCGCTTGAGAAGAAATCACTCCCTCATGTATGCGGTGCAGATTCTCGAGCAGCCAAATGCAGCTTGCGCAGTGCATGGTCGGTAGAAAAAAAACCACATGTGTCTGTTCCCCATCCGTAAAGCGGGTGAGTTTTGTGATCACGGATTCATCATCGAGATAGTTGAAGCGTCCGTTTGTGAACTTCCCTTTCGCCTGGAGGCCGGGATTCTTGTCAAGGTCGTAATAGGCACACATGCCATTCTCGTCGAGGAGAAGGAATACCTGTTTGCAACCCTCACAACAAAAATACCTGTCATGATCTGAGATGGAATTGTCGCATGACTCACCACAATGGTAGCAAACCGCTACGGTATCTGTCGATATCTTCTTTTTCAGGGTCGCCTCCATGGTGTATCAATAGGTGGATGCCCCGTTTTGCAGGAATTCAGATGTTACATGCTGAAACATCCCCTCACCGGTAGCTAAGCGGTTGAGCAGAACCTGATCGCTCGTCAAAGAATCTATCAGTGTTAAAACCTGAATGGTTAACGATATCTTCTGCATTGATTGATCCGGACTTTTCAGCCTTTCCCCAGAAAATCCCAACAAGGATGGCTGCATTTCCCAAACAAAATTGCAATGTCTGATCATCGCTGCGGACTGGTCCGATGAATATGTATATTCTCCGAAGACCTTGTTATCCATTATTCCCGGGGAGAATCCCTGACTTCGAAGGGGGAGTATATCATCCTGGGGGTGGTGTTCACTGAAGAAAGGTCCGGCGATCTTTCGATCCATGATATGCGATTTAGCGGACAAACTGCCCGTTACAAAATTACCATGGAGGAATGTGGTCGGATATGATGTTGATCAAGTATGCTGCTGACAGAAGTCATGTGCGGGCATTTCAGGTGACGGCAATGCCCGAATCAGATGATCCATCAATCATTCCTTTTCAAATAGCCATTTTTTTGGCCTTATGGGTGTTAGCCCAAATTTTTTGATACTTTTTTCAATATGATGCACTGCTTCTTCGATCGAGTCGGTAACGAGGAATAGGGAGAGGTCTTCTTCTGAGATGGTTTTTCGAAGCCTCATTTGTTCAATATGCTCGAGCATGTCTTTGTGGTAGTCCTTGCAGAAAATGATGACCGGGAAATCCTGAATTTTTTTGGTTTGGATCAATGTCATCGCTTCAAAGAGTTCATCCATTGTCCCGAATCCTCCGGGCATGATCACGAACACGTAAGAATATTTTATCAGGAGGGTCTTGCGGACAAAAAAGTAACGCATATCGACCCATTTATCCAGATACGGATTTGGTTCCTGTTCATGAGGGAGGATGATATTGCATCCTACAGACTTTCCCCCGACTTCCTTTGCACCCCTGTTGGCGGCCTCCATAAGACCCGGACCTCCACCAGTCATGATCGTATATCCCAACCGGGCGATCTCTCCGGAGAGCCTGCGCGTGAGCTGGTAATATTCATGGTCTTCCTTGTACCGCGCCGATCCGAAGACCGCAACACACGGACCGGAGAAATGCAGCGCCCGAAACCCCTTAATGAACTCCCAGGAGACCTTGATCACAAACTTCAAGTCCTTCCAGCGTGAACGGGGACCATCTAAAAATTCAATCTCCAGCGCTGATGTTTGGTTCACTTTTTCATTCATGAACCAAACTTAAAGCATTTTCAACTTTCAAACTTTTGAACAGCATCATTGATGTGCGATGAATATCGGTATCCTATTTTTCCGAATGAGGGAAGTCACGAAACTTTTCCTGAACAAAGAAGACATCTCCCCTCTGCCAAATGCCCCTGTCACCAAGAGGCTGCCCCTTTTATCTCCGATCCAGTTTGCCAGCCCCTCCCTGCTTTCACCGGCCAGGTTCTCTATGGTCAGGATAGGGAAATGCCTTGCCGCCCATTCTTCCATGAGTGTGGCATTGGGCATTTCACCATCAGTCTCTTCTTCAGCACTTATGATGAGCGTATTCATTTCGCATAGCTCAGGAAAGAGATACGAGAACTGTTTCATGGCAAATACAGAAGCGGCCTTACCATCATAGGATAGGATAAGGCTGAAGGGTGGGATGAAATTCTCCGGCACCAGCATGACAGGGCATTCAGCTTCATGCAATGTTTTCCTTAGGTATTCATTAGGTTGTTCTTTTTCGATATTCTCATAGAACAACTCACTGCTGACGATCATCAGGTCAGCGAATCGTGTTTCGCTTATCAATTCCTGCAGTGCAAAGAGGTCGGTATCTTTATGTACCCTGTATTCGAAACCCTCTTTCTGGCAACGTTCCTCGAATTTTGTGATGCTTTTCCGGACCATTTTGTCATCTTCGGAGAAAGGAGGCATCAATACAGGGGCTCCCATCCCTAGGCCGCTATAGCCGATCACTTCGCGATAGTCGATCGGACTCAGGAAAACACCCGTCATCAGCAGCGTCTGCCTTTCGTTCAGCCATTCCGCCATCTGCATGGCACCTTCTGAGAAATGTTTTCCGTCAAAAACAATAAGTACCTTTTTCATGCGTGATGATTTAAAAAATTAAATTTTGGTCAGGCAGATCATCTTTCGGGTAATGTTGGGCTGTCACCGGTTGCCGCTCGATGCTGAAGAGTAATTCCCTGATGCGTTGTACCATCTCTCTTTCCTTGCGGTTGGCGTGTCGATATGATTCAGCTATCCGATCAGCTAAAAGAAGGCATAATTCTTTGGTATCCTGATCGATCTTGTCTTTGTTCGCCTCCAGGTATTCTGCAAAGGATTGAAAAGCATCCATTGCTGTAAGTGACTGATCTTCAGCAATTTCAAATTCAAATACTGAGTACCAAACGTCATTGGTCCCAAACTCATCAGTGTGTACTTCTTTATGGGCCAACCGGGTTCTGACCAGATCATATAGGTTTTCCTTTTCTACTTTTGATATAACGCCATCGGCATCCGCTACGGCGTACAACAACTTTCCCAATTCCGAATAAAACACCCTGTAGTCCATAAATGATGCGTTTAACCCAGTAAAGAGACGATTATTGAGGCTCTTTGGCAATGATGTTTATCAGTTTTTCCGATTTCGTCAAACACTATAACTTTACACTCTATGACATGGTTCTATTTCATTCTCGTATTGCTCGGAACCTTCTTACTTATGGAGGCGATTACCTGGGCGACCCATAAATGGGTCATGCATGGATTTCTTTGGTACCTGCACCGCGATCATCATCAGGTCGAGCCGGGTTTCTTTGAGAAAAATGATGCATTCTTCGTGATTTTTGCCATACCTAGTATGCTCCTGATCATGTTCGGCAGCATAGATCATGTATGGTGGATGCAGGCTATAGGCTATGGTATCATGGCTTACGGCTTGGCGTACTTCTTGGTTCATGATGTGATCATCCACCAACGATTCAAATGGTTATCCCGCAGCAAAAACACCTATGTACGCGCTATTCGCTGGGCGCATAAAATGCACCACAAACATCTTTCAAAAGAACAAGGTGAGAGTTTCGGTATGCTTTACGTGCATAAAAAGTACTGGGATAAGGTACAACGCGACAAGCAGCTCATGGCCGGCCGTAAAGTTCAATACGCTCCTGAAGGTGAATGATAAGAACATGCCGGATGCATGGTATCACAATGCAGCATGACCAAAAATACCCAGACTATCTGCGAGAAAGCAGACCCAACTCCTAATAATTTGTATCCGATAAGCTCACCCCGAACATACGACTGCATCATTTCTGGTATGGGTTGTGCAGGCCTTAGCCTCGCAGTACATATGATCCGTAGCGGAGCCTTTACGGAGAAAAAGATACTGCTCATCGATCGGGAAGAAAAAACCCTCAACGACAGGACCTGGTGTTTCTGGGAGACGGGGAAAGGGCTTTTTGAAGATGTGGTCTGCAAGAAATGGGAGAAGGTATGGTTCCATGCAAACGGGTATTCTGATCTCAAAAACCTTTCTCCGTATGCGTATAAGATGATACGGGGCAAGGATTATTACAAATACTGCCTTGATATCATTCAGGCACATCCCAATGTTGAAATCCTGTATGCAGACATACAGCGCATTGGAAATTCAGGCTCCAATGCGTTTGTAGAGGCCGGAGGCATAATATACTCCGCTGCCTATGTTTTCAATAGCATCCTGTTCCATCCGCCTGTGATCAGCCCCAAAAAACATCATCTCCTGCAGCATTTCAAAGGGTGGATCATTGAAACGCAGGATGATCGATTTAAAACGAATGAAGCCACACTCATGGACTTCAGGCCTTCTCAGAAGCATGGAACGACCTTTGTCTATGTCATGCCCTTATCGCCCCGTCGTGCTTTAGTGGAGTACACCCTTTTTTCTCCTGAACTCCTCCAGGATGATGGGTACGATGAAGGTCTGAAAAAATATATCGAACAACAGCTCGGCATTTCGGAGTATGTTGTCCATGAACAGGAATTCGGGGTGATTCCCATGACAAATCACCGATTCCGGGAAAGAGACGGCAGAATCATCCACATGGGTACTGCCGGGGGGCAGACAAAACCCTCTTCAGGCTACACTTTCCGGTTCATTCAAAAGCAATCTGCCCGAATCGTGCAATCTTTTCTGCAGCATGGTCATCCTTTTGATCTGAAAGTCGTGGGGAAACAACGATTTGACTGGTATGACAGTGTATTATTGAATATCCTGAGCAACCAGACACTCGATGGATGGTTTGTTTTTCGTCAACTTTTTAAAAATAACCACCCGTGCCGGATACTCAAGTTTCTTGATAATGAGACGGGTATCATCGAAGAAATGAAGCTTATGTACTCTCTCCCGCAATGGCCGTTCATGAAAGCGGGGTTCAGGGAACTGTTCATTTGATTCTGCTTTTCCGATTGGGGGTTAGCGTCCAGACTCTTTTTAGTACTGGGTATCCTTGTCATGGTAAGCGATCTATTCAATCATTTTGAATCAATAAGGAATGATGACTATTGATTTTCGTGGGTATGGAATCCTTGAAATGATCAACAACATATGTTGAAGGTATTTTTGATCGGCTGGGTCGTATTGTTGGCGGCCATAATCCTTAATGTTGTCGTACAACGTTTGGGGTTAATGGGTTGGTATGATTTTCTGTCTCGGCTTTCCAATGAAGGGAAAACAGTATTACTCCAGATGCGAATCATAGACTGCGCCTGGCTATTTGTGGTGTATCCCTTGCTGTTGGGTGGCGCTGCACAGGTGGGGGCGTATCTCCATGCTTTATTGACCGGGAAATGACCATCATTCAATTTTTAATATGCAGTCATGGCAGGGTTTGACATCGCCGAAACGAGTGATCTATCCGTGATGGAGGTCAGATGTTGGGAACTGCTCGCCTCTGGTGCAAAAAACACGAAAAGTCCAATGCACCTGGTCGTAGTCGGTACCCCTCAAGGCTCGATCGCCCGCATGCGCACCGTGGTTTTGCGGCGGGTGGACATCGAAACAAAGAAGATCTATTTCCATACGGATATACGAAGTGCGAAGACAGCGGATATTGAAAAGACCGGACACCTGAGCTGGCTGGCTTATGATGGTTCACAAAGATCTCAGCTATACTTGAGCGGCAAGACAGTGGTCCACCATATGAATGCGATTTGCATGCAGCATTGGTCGGGTACCCAACACTTCAGTCGAAGATGCTATCTGCTGCCTGAAGGGCCGGGAAGGCCGCTTGAGGATGCTGATGCATACATAGATAGTGACCTTGCCGGATTTCAATATTCACTCGAAGAAAGTGAAAAAGGTTTTGCGCATTTCGCAGTTGTGGAAACGACAGCAGAACGTATGGAATGGTTTTACACATTCGGTCGGGGTAACAAACGGGCGGCATTCAACTATGAGCATGGAGTTTTTCAGTCAGCATGCTGGCTGACGCCATGATGTATGGATGCTCATATCACCATCTCCTCTTAATGAATCCTTTCACTTTCTGAAAAATCCCTGTGCTTTCTTTCTTTTTGTTTCCCCGATCATGGAATTCCTGCATTAGGCGGCTGCTCTTCATCTCGGATTCCGCCAGCCGGCGTACAATGTCGAGGAACTGGAAATTGCCGTTCAGTAATGCAGCTGTGTGGGCTAAATATTGTTCGATCCTGTCTGCGTTTTTCCCGGAAAGGATACCGATCCCGGATGCGTGCCAGAAGGGGGACTCCTCCCTTGGCAGGATAAGCCTGTATTCCGGATTTGTTTGGCAATACTGAAGCGTATTTTTTATTGCAGCGCAGCTCCCGGTTTTTTTCAATGGTAGGAGAATGATGTCGGCATCAGGCTTCAGTTGCTGAATTTTTTCCAGCATGCTTCCGAGCTTTGGTGTATGAACGTCTTCCGATGCCACAAGGAAAATGGTTGACGAGCCCGCATCTGGAATTGTCGTGATGATTTCTTGCAGGCTTGAAAATGATGGAGAAAGGGGGGGGAGTTTCAATTGGGGAGCGATGCGGTCATAGTCTTTGCGCCAAGTATGCGATGGTTCATTGAACCATTCGTTGTCTGCTGTCTCCACCCGAACAGGCTCTTCCGCTGACATCCAGCTGATGGTGGAGATACCGCCTGTCAATCCGGCAGAGAGGTCGATCACCACAGTACCCGCGCCCAGCCCCCTGACAGTCTCTTGCATGAGGTAGATATCGAGAGGAGAAATGACTATTGCCGGGTTAAAGGCATTGGATGTGATTTCCCTGTATTTGTCAAAGTATTGATCCAGGAACCGATGACAGCTCGTGATCGTGGGTTGTGGGTCGAAAATACCTGATTTCTTATTTTGGTTGCTTTGCATCGCTGTGGGTTTATCGGAATGCTTGTTGTGATCGGGTTGGTGAAGCTTATTTTTTTTCCGGGTGGTAGACCAGCCGGAAGGTATTCGAGGGCATCGTTTTTCGGATGCCGACCTGGTTGAAAATCCTTGATATCCTCCTCATGGTCTGTCCATGACGGATATCGGCACCCCGTATCATAGATTCCGGGAGGCGGTAGTATCTTCCAAATTCCAGCGGCATATGGATCACCTTACGCCCATTGGATGCGAGGTGAAGGTTCATTTCCCAATCCTCATAACCAAAAAGTGCCGCGTCAGTCACGTATCCACCCATTTGGATGAGTTGATCCCGATTCACTAAAGCGCAGGCATCGATATAGTTCTTTTCGAAGATTTCATGGTCTAAAGACTGATTCCCTCGCACACCAGTTTCATTTCCGCTGACCGTGATCAGATTTCCGAAGACGATCGCGGCATTTGTTTCGCGGATGGCTTTGACAAACTGATGGATATTTTCAGGAATGAGTTCGTTGTCGGCATCCAGCACCGCTATATAGCGGTACCTCGCCAACTCCAGTGCCTTGTTGCGGACATGCCCCAGACCCATATTCCGTGGTTGTAGAAAAACCCTGAGGCCCGCTCTGTAATACATGGCTTCCAATTGCCGAAGGAGTGTTGATGATCCATCCCTTGAATGGTCATCGACCACGATCACCTCCCCGTCAATGCCGTGGGTTGATAGCTGCCTGACGGTCTCTAAGGCCGTCGATATCGATCGCGGCAGAAAAAACTCGTGGTTCCAGTTCGGTATGATGACGGAAACGCCTTCTGATGAAATCATCCAGTTTGAGATTTTATGACCCTGATCCTGTCCTGTTGCATGGAAGACACCATCGCTACAGATCATGCTCAGATTATAGAAACGAATGCAGCAATCGCTTATTTTAGAGCGCCATATCTTTTCGTAAAACCATTATAGGTCTGTGGTATATCTCACTGGATATGGACGCCCGGGAAGCTTCCTAAAATAGGGAATAATCCCGTGGAGATTGCTTCAATATTCACTGAATACCGGTTCCTGGAAAAAATATCACGGATGAGTTCATACGGCACCATATGTTTTCCGGTAATTGGTTATCTTGACCTTGCTTCAAATTATCAATGTATGCCCGACGAACGAACTTTTTTGGCATTCGACAGGACCTTACTGGCGTGGGTAAGGACTTCCACCAGTCTGCTTACGTTCGGGTTCGCGATCTTCAAACTCTTAGAGGAAAGGGCCAAAATACCAGGCCAGCACCCTGTCATCGATCTCATTTCTCCCAGATTCATTGGGGTTGCCATGGTTTTTTCCGGATTTTTCGGGCTGCTCCTGGCCGACATCAATTACATCCGTTTCATGAAAAATAATGGCCGCCACGGTTTACAGGCGTATGCCACACCCGCCCTGATGCAGTCATATGTTATTTTGATGCTCTGCATACTGATCATCACAGGGGCTTTCATAGGCGCGTGACCCTGACATGATATCAGCATAAACTGGTGGAGGTTTTTTCAGCATTGCCAATCTGCGTGATTCAATTTTATTGTGAGTGCTTGTTTTCATGAGGTCCGAAAACATAGGCCTTGATCTTTTTCAACAATTTTGCTCATATCACGAATTGTTAAACAGCACTTGGTTGCCCGCATATAAGCGGGAAATCAACAACCGTGATCATGAGGTGAATGCCGATGGACATTTGCAGATGTCTGGGTGATCCGGGATCTTGAAGGGCTTGCTGGTGCCAAATTCGGATCTGGTATCAGTCAGTGTGATGCATCTGCCTTCGATTATGTTGGCGTACCGGCACGAACTTATTCGACACCGGTGTCACACGCTTGTGGGTAAATGAAAAAGATCAACATGTTTATGTATCAGAAACCTACATTTATTGATATGTGTCGTGATTGCGAAGACTTTGGCTTGTGATATCTCTTTTTCGCATGAGTCATATTGCATGGGGTCCAAGTATCCTGTTTGCTAGGGCTTATCGGTCAATGCTGCATGAATGATATGCAGTGGAATGGTGTGTTATGGTTTTTATTGATGTTTCGGTACGTTGATCGACCATTTTCATGATCACCAAAGGGTACATCGCATTATTGCGATCTTTACCCTGATACGGAAACATAAAAAAAGGCGCACCCGGGGCACGCCTTTTCAAATGGTATAATTTATTTATTTGAGATATCGCCCGAACCAATCCAGGTTTTTCTTGTAACGGTGAACAATATAACTTGGCACCCTGAGCCCATGGTGTTGGTTGGGATAGATCACCAGTTCCGTCGGGATCCCCGCCGATTTGAAAGCCTGATACATTTGTTCAGCCCCGATCACCGGTACGTTGAAGTCATCCTCACTGGCCATGAATAAAGTCGGTGTTTTGATGGATTCCACTTTAAAGAATGGGTAGGATAGGTCCATCCATTTTTTTGGATTTTTCCACGGTTTACCAAGTTCATTTTCATATTGATTGATATATTGGTCAGAGCCATACAAAGAAAACTGTAAAGCGCTGCCGGCACCACTCACTGCGGCTTTGAAGCGGGTATCTGTGGCGATGGTGTAATTCGTCAGAATACCGCCATAGCTCCAGCCCCCAATGCCCATCCGGCTGACATCTGCAACGCCGGTCTTGACCAGATGGTCAGCCACGCCGATGACATCTTTTACTTCCTTATTACCCCAGTCAGCATAAATGGACTTGGTATATTCGAGTCCTCGTCCACTGCTGCCGCGGTAATTCACAGCGGCTACGGCATAACCCGCTGCCGCGAGTACTTGCCGGCTCATGTCGAAACCATAATCATCCTGAGCCACAGGACCGCCGTGGATGAAAAGAATGAGCGGAAGTTTCCGAGCATTACTGTCGGGCATGTATAGGATTCCTGAGACGTTATTCTTGTCGGAGGATATTGCTGTGAAACCTGAGACATGGATGGGTTTCAAAGGAGCCAGAAAGTCATCTGTCAATCGAGTCAATCGTTTGAACTGTTCATTCTCCCCGATATATATTTCGTTCGGGGTGTTCGGATCGCTGAAGAGGGCGATCATCTTCCCGTCTTTGCCTATCTCGGGGGAGCCAAAGGAACCGGTGGCATTGGTGATGTATTTGTGTGTGCCGGTAGTGATGTCGATGCGAAGGATGTTTTGTTTCCGGTCGTCATCGATGCTGGAATATATGAATCGACTGTCTGCCGACCAGGCGGCATTGTCCACCGAACGGTCCAGTGTCTCGGAGATGTTCCTGCTGCTTTTTGATGCTATCTGATATACATAAAGCCGACTTTGATCATACATATTAAATCCGCTTTCTGTGGTCGACTGGCTATATGCGAGATGCTGGTTGTCAGGGCTGAACCTTGGCATTCCGTTGGAACCTTTAAATGTTGACACCTGCACGATATTTTTGGATGACAGATCCATCAGGAACACATCGCTGTTTTCATTCCGGTCGGGATCTTCTGAAATATTACTGACAAAGGCCAGCATCTTCCCGTTGGCACTGACCACAGCGTTGGTTTCATTATGTTTTCCGCGCGTCAGCGTATCCAGCTTTTTTGTTTGCAGGTCAAACAGATAGAGATGGGTTTTCCGGTTGTCAAGATATCCTTCAGAATCATTCTTGAAAGTGAAACGATCGATTTCATAAGGCTTTCTCACTTTGGATTTTGCCGTGTCAGCAGTATTGGATTCCCGGATCTCCATGAGCAGCATTTTGCCATCGGGGAACCATTTGTAACCCTGGATCTCACCTTTGATATTTGTCAGTTGGACGGGTTCCCCGCCTTTTCGATTCATCAGGAAGACCTGGGAGCTGGTTTCGTCCAACTTACTGCGCGTGATGAAGGAGATATATTTGTTATCTGGACTCCAGGTTGCCTGTCCGGCACCTTTGGTATCCTCCGTCAGTTGCACCGTCTCTTCTCCGCTGATGCTGACCATGTAAAGCTTGCTTTCATATTTATCCCTGGCAGAATCCACTTTGGAGAGCGCATAAAGGATCCATTTCCCGTCGGGTGATATGCGTGGGTTGCTGATGGTCTGCATCCGATAAACATCCTCTGCCCGGATCAGGCGTTTGTTGGGTTGTTGCGCGTGTACCTGAGAACAAAAACAGGCAATGCAAAATAGCAGGATTGATATTCTCATGACAGTATTTGGTTTATGTAAATGTACAGGAATGAGCATTTGTAACTGACCATAGGTTTTACCTCTTTGAAAAATCTTGTTCTGCGTTCTCTGATCCTGTTATTGGATAACAGCCCTTACGCACCGACCATCCATCTCCCTTTGCCAGCTGGCCTCAGGACACTTTGCAGCTATGACCATATCTTGTATGATTTCCTGTTTTTCGGGAGATCAGTTGGATTGGTTTTTAGGTATATGGCAGATCTATCCTGAAAGACGGCGAATGCAAAAGACGGTAGTGTGACTTTTTTGAGTTGCATCTGTAAAGTCGTCGACATTTCGCTTCAGAGATGATCGGTATGGACGATACGATCGATGTTTAAGTGCATATGCATATATTCACACATCAATGTGTCGCGTTAAGTCAACTATTTTCTATCATAAAACAAGAATTTCATGAGGACCCTGTTCACTTTTCTACTATCCCTTGTATTTGCGAGTCAGCTTATTGCCCAGAACAGCTACAATATCATTCCCGCACCTGCGAAACTAGTAGCTGAAAAGGGTAGTTTCATTATTAAGAACGGAACCGTTATCCATGTGTCCGATGCTGCTTTCAGCCCTGTGGCAGCGATGCTGGCATCCCGTTTGGAAAGCACTTCAGGTTTGAAGCTGATGGTTAAGTCTGGCACCTCTTCGTCTGGTATCGTATTCCGCCATGACCCCAAATTAGCGGATGAAGGCTATCTGATCCGTGTTGGATCGAAACTCATCGAGGTCCGGGCTAAAACTGGAAAGGCTGCCTTCTACGCGCTACAGTCATTGCTGCAATTGATGCCTGCACATGTTTTCGGCAGTGAGCCTGTGAATGCCAGCGTGTCGGTGCCGGCTTGTACGATAGAGGACGAACCCCGTTTTGCATATCGCGGACTCATGCTGGATGTAGGTCGTCATTACTATCCGGTGGAGGATGTAAAACGATTCATAGACCTGATGTCCCTGTACAAGCTCAATATCTTCCATTGGCATCTTACCGAAGATCAGGGTTGGAGGATTGAGATAAAGAAATATCCGCTGCTCACACAGGTATCCTCCGTACGGAAGGAATCCGTGGTTGGTCATCATCGGGATAACAAATTAGACGGTAAGCCCTACGGTGGGTTTTACACGCAGGTAGAGGTGAAGGATATAGTGGCTTATGCCACACAACGGTATATCACTGTCGTGCCCGAGATTGAAATGCCGGGCCATTCCCAGGCCGTGCTTGCGGCCTATCCGCAGTTTGGAGGAAATCCTGACAAGATCTATGAAGTCAGGACCCGGTGGGGGGTTTCGGAGGATGTATTATTTCCAAGAGAAGAAACTTTTCGTTTCATTGAGGATGTCCTCACGGAGGTCATGGATCTTTTTCCGAGTCCTTATATTCATATCGGAGGTGATGAATGTCCGAAAACTCAATGGAAGGAAAGCCGTTTCTGTCAGGAACTCATCCGAAAGGAAGGTCTCAAAGACGAGCATGAGCTACAGAGCTGGTTCATCAGGCGTGTGGATAAATTCATCAGTTCCAAGGGCAGAAAATTATTCGGCTGGGATGAGATCCTTGAAGGCGGTCTTTCCCCCAATGCGACCGTGATGTCGTGGCGAGGTACTAAAGGCGGCATCGAGGCGGCCAAGCATGGTCATGATGTGGTGATGTCGCCTAATACACATTACTATTTTGATTATTATCAGGATACTCCGGCCAGTGAACCCCTCGCCATAGGAGGAAATCTGCCTCTTTCCAAAGTTTACTCTTTTGAGCCAGACCTTCCGGAACTGACTCCTGAGGAAGCAAAGCACGTTATCGGTGTGCAGGGAAATGTATGGTCTGAGTACATCAAGGATCTAAAATATGCTGAGTACATGACCTATCCACGTGCTCTTGCAATGGCCGAAGTGGCCTGGTCGCCAAAGGGTTCTGCGAATTACGAAGGGTTCAAGAAACGACTCACGGCGCACCTGCCTGTCTTTGATATGATGAAAGTCAATTATTCCAAAGCATTTCTTAAACAGTAAAAAACGTATTTACGAAGATTCATTTTACTAAAGGCCCCGAAAGGGGCTTTTATCATTTCATCAGTTTTTCATGCATGGTTCCAGCATCGCAATTAGGAAAAGATCCTGTCTCCTTCTTTTGTCCTTCTAGAAACCATACATACGTTGCAATACTTTTACATGATGATTCAATGATCTCCGAATCTGATTTTTCTTATTTTTATTCAGTATGCGTTCCACGAAATGCGTGTCCCTATCTCTTAATGTTTTTACAACACTTCGATAGAAACCATCGCACAAATATTGCGTATGTCAGGAAACAAAGAAAGATTTATTGATGGGAATCTACGACTTTCAGCATTCATGGACGAGGTATGGGTTGTATGTCCCGTTTGTTCCAAAAAGGCGATCGCATTCCGGATAACGGATCGGGACTGTGTAAGGATGTCTTGTATCTCATGCGGATATGCCAGGGAGCTTTCAACAAAGACCGTCAATGGGATGAGTATCTTAATTCCTGCACATGCTTATTTCAATGCGGTCCTGTGGCTGCAAATGCCTTTCCGGAAACATTTGTTCCAGGCATTCAATGGATCGCATCTGGCATATCTGGAGCAGTATATTGCTGCTGACATCCGGGAGAGCAGGGACCGGACACATTTCACGTTATTGGAAAAGCTGCCCAAATTCTACCACGCTGCAGAAAATAGGGTTGGTTTACTGAAGATCATCGCGAAACTTCGAGAGAAATAATCATTACATCAAGGGTTTCATTCAGAGAGGATATC
>JBIKIB010000216.1:0-6418 GCA_044361845.1 Chitinophagaceae bacterium
TTGAAAGCGATGAGATAAAGGGACAGATCATCGGCCGTGAAGGACGGAACATACGCGCCATTGAAGCGGCTACCGGTGTGGATCTGGTGGTGGATGATACGCCGGAGGCCATCGTTCTTTCATCGTTCGACCCGCTGCGTAGGGAGATCGCCCGATTATCGCTGCAAAGATTGGTGGCAGACGGAAGGATACACCCTGCCAGGATCGAGGAGGTTGTGGAAAAAACCCGCAAGCAAATTGAAGAACAAGTGATGGAGATCGGGGAAAGGACCATCATTGAACTTGGCATACACGGCCTTCATAAAGAACTGGTGCGTGTCGTCGGTAAGATGCGGTTCCGATCGTCTTATGGTCAAAACCTGCTCATGCACAGCCGCGAGGTTGCGAATCTCTGTGGCATCATGGCTGCGGAACTGGGTCTGAACCCTAAACTGGCAAAGAGGGCCGGTCTGCTGCATGACATCGGAAAAGTCCCAGACGAAGAAACCGAACTAAGCCATGCCCTGCTCGGTGGGAAGCTGGCGGAAAAATATGGTGAGAACCCCGCTGTCGTCAATGCCATTGCAGCACACCATGACGAAACAGAGATGCAGTACGTGATATCCCCCATCATACAGGCCTGTGACGCCATCAGCGGTGCACGGCCCGGAGCAAGAAGGGAAATCATGCAGCAATACATTCAGCGGATCAAAGACCTCGAGAACCTTGCACTGGGATATGGCGGCGTGGAAAAGGCATATGCCATCCAGGCCGGACGTGAACTTCGCGTGATCGTGGAAGCAGATAAAATGACCGATTCGGATAGCGAAAAGCTGAGCTTCGAAATGGCACAAAAGATCCAGAACGAGATGACCTATCCCGGACAGATCAAAGTGACGGTCATTCGTGAGAAAAGAGCAGTGAACGTTGCCAGATAAACAACAAAAGTCGCTTTGTAAAAAATCTTTGAACATTTCATCAAAAGGCATACCTTTGCCGACCTAAAATCACTGGTTATGAACGCAGCCGTAAAATATATACATGAGCAATTATCGACCACCAACGCCTTCCCGACGTTCAAGGCTGGCGACAACGTGACGGTGAACTATAAAATCATCGAAGGCAACAAGGAGCGTATCCAAAGCTTCAAGGGAGACGTGATCAAGCGCCAGGGAGAAGGCCACACAGCCACCTTCACGGTTCGTAAGATATCCGACAGCATTGGCGTGGAAAGGACCTTCCCGGTATCGTCCCCACACATTGAGTCTGTCACCCTGAACAAAGTAGGCAAGGTGAGTCGTGCAAAACTATACTACCTCCGTGGCCGCAGCGGAAAGAGTGCAAGGATTGCCGAGAAAAGGGTCAACAGATAATATACCGATCTTATTTTTCAGCGGGATCATGTATGGTCCCGCTTTTTTTATGTCGAAAATAAAGCTTGAGACCCATGAAACTATTTTCGTAAATTTGACAAAGAAAAAAAATCATCATGATGTCACCTAACCACATATTCCTGATCTCGATGCCGGGCGGAACAGAGTGGATACTCATTGTACTGGCGGTTCTCATTCTCTTCGGTGGCAGGAAAATCCCTGAATTCATGCGTGGACTAGGCAGGGGTATCCGCGAATTCAACGATGCCAAGACCAATGTCAAGAATGAGATCGAGGAAGGCATGAAAGACAAGGAACTTAAATAATCCTTTTCTTACCCGATCTTTCCATTTGCCTCTTTGAGACCCAAAGTGAACAGGGTTTGTATACACATCGCTCTATAACAGCATTCCATGAACAGATCGATGCGGAGGAGATTTCCTGCGTATCCGTGACGTCGGACTACTTGTCGCGCATCCATGACAATGCACGGTTGAATGCATTTGTTGAAGTCTATTCAGAAGAAGCCCTCCAACGGGCCCAATTCCTGGATGAAAAGAAAAAAAGCGGCATCCAAACCGGTAGGTTATTCGGTGTCGTAGTAGCCATCAAAGATGTGATCTGCCACAAAGGTCACCACGTCACTGCCGGCTCGAGGATTCTGGCAAACTTCACCTCGATCTATAGTGCCACGGCTGTCGAACGCATGCTTGCAGAAGATGCGATTATCATCGGCAGCCTGAACTGCGACGAGTTTGCCATGGGGTCTTCCAACGAAAACTCCACCTACGGCAAAGTACTCAACCCAATGGATGAGTCCCGCGTGCCAGGTGGTTCCTCGGGAGGCTCGGCAGCCGCTGTGGCGGCCGGACTTTGTATGGTCAGCCTCGGAAGCGATACCGGTGGATCCGTTCGACAACCCGCCGATTTCTGTGGAATCATCGGTTTCAAACCGGGATATGGCCGGATATCCCGTTACGGACTCATAGCATACGCTTCCTCCTTCGACCAGATTGGTATTTTGGGAACAGAAGTGGAGGACATCGCACGGATGCTCACTGTCATTGCCGGCAGTGATGGTATGGATAGCACAGCCATCCAAGAACCACCACCAGACTATCACACGTCGTTGACCTCTACCCGGTCGTACAAGATCGCCTACTTCAATCAGGCGATGGAACACCCGGCACTTGACCCAGAGATCGCTGCAGCCATGAAAAACGTGATTGCAGACCTCAAAGCGCAAGGCCACCACGTGGAAGGAATCGATGTCGACTTCCTGGATTACGTCGTGCCAGCATATTATATCCTCACAACAGCAGAAGCCTCGTCTAACCTATCAAGATTCGATGGCGTCAGATTTGGCCACAGAACAAAGGAAGATGTAAAAGATCTCGATGATTTTTACAAAAAAACCAGGTCGGAAGGATTCGGAAAGGAAGTGAAAAGGCGCATTATGCTTGGCACGTTCGTACTCAGTACAGGATATTTTGATGCTTATTTCACCCGGGCACAACAAGCCAGGACACTTATCTGCCAGAAAACAGACCTGATTTTCAATACCTTCGATATCATTATCCTACCCACTTCACCAACAACAGCCTTCCGGTTCGGAGAGAAAAGCGAAGACGCAGTTTCGATGTTCTTGTCAGACATATTCACAGTATATGCCAATCTTGCAGGAATTCCGGGGATAAGTTTTCCCGTGGCTAAACACTCGAATGGCATGGCTTTTGGTATACAGGGCATGTCTGCAAAAAACGGCGAACTTACCTTGCTCCGATTTGCGAAATCCCAGTATCCCTGACAAGACTCCGGGAATCCCGCCCCGGATACGCACTGCGCCCGTATGATGTAAACATTGATCGTTCAGAAATGAACTAAATTGTTGATAATCATGAATTTAAATATGATAAATAAAATCACGACACTGTTGCTCATGATGATATCATGGACATCATTGTCCGCTAACGAACAACACCCGGATTCGCTTCCCTCCCAGTTAAGGGAACTCGTGATCATCCCGACCGATGCATCAGAGCCTTCCGAACAGAGCACATCAGTCAATTCAGCGACAACAAAACCAAGTAATTCAACATCGCTGCTCGATCTTCATCCTTTAGCCATCCCATTTGTCAAAGATTATTTAGAAGACAATACGAGCCGGCTCGTAAAGATGAAAGGATGGGGCATGCCCTACTTCAGAATGATCGATAACATATTCGCACAATATCATATTCCGGCGGAACTCAAGTACCTCGCTGTGGTAGAATCCAACCTCAAGTCAACCGCAGTTTCATATAAAGGTGCTGTAGGACCCTGGCAGTTCATGCCGGAAACCGGAAGAACAATGGGACTCAGGGTATCCCCCTCTTATGATGAAAGAACAGACCTGTACAAAAGCACGCATGCGGCTGCGAAATACCTACGCGCCCTGTACAAACAGATGGGAGACTGGCTTTTGGTGATAGCCGCTTACAATGGTGGTCCCGGCCGAGTGGAATCTGCGATCAGAAAAAGCAATAGCCGGGATTTTTGGAAACTCCAGTACCAACTGCCGGCGGAGTCAAGAAACCATGTGAAGAAATTCATCGCTACCCATTATATCATGGAGGGTAAAGGAGGCGAAACCACCGGCATTCCGGTTAAACCAACAAATACGGATGCCGCCATCGACAGTAACCTGATCCGGGGCACTACGACACAGACCATCACCGGAAAGTTCATGTCCCTCATCATTGCCAAGAACCTTACGATGGATATACAATATTTCAACATACTAAACCCTGAATTTGACAACAAAGTAGGGATAGAAGCTTATAGCCTCCGATTGCCAGTAGGGAAAATGGAGGCTTTCAATGCCAATAGAATGACCATACTGGCAGAGTCCGTACAATTTTTTCTGAATAATACTCCAGTCGACAAAGATAAATTTCCTGGAACGATCGAATTACCAACCGGGAGGAAAGAAAACAGTATTACAGGCACGCGATGAAGATCCTTAAAGAGCCATATAAGCCCTGTCCGTCGGATGGGGCTTTTTTATGAATGCCCCCGCCCGCCTGTCAATATTCTGTCTGACCTGACCATCTTTGTCGAATCAGATTCCGTTCGAAAGCAGACAATCCCGGCAGGTCATATTGACCACAGAGGATCTTCTGCCGCATGGCTTCATAGAGCGTAACCGCGCAGGCTACGGATATATTCAGGGAATGGATCATACCCATCTGAGGAATCATAAAGAAACCATCACAATGTGCTCTCATGGCATCGCTCACACCGAATTTTTCATTGCCGAAAACGAGGGCCATATTTCGGGTGAGATCTGTCTCAAAAACCGAAGAGATGCCATCTCCGATAAAGGCGCCCAGCAACAGATCATATTTTGCACGCAGGGCGTGTAGGCAGGAAGCCCGGTCGGAGAACTGCCGGAGATCGACCCATTTGTTCGCACTTCTGCTGCTTTTATAGCCCCATTTTTTTTTAAGTGGGATGCAGTCGGATATGGCATATACCTCCTGGATTCCTACTGCGTCGCAGGTACGCATGACCGCTGCCAGATTGTGTGGGTCAAAAACATTCTCAAGTACAATGGTAAGGTTGCCCTGCCTTTGGCACAATACTTCCTCGATTCTGGATATCCGTTCCGGTGTCATGATTCTTATGGAATGCCAAATGTACAGAAAGGACTCGTGAGGTAAACATCAGCTATAAACCGAAATTCCGTACAAGTTCTTTATCTTTCGGAGATATACCCGGTACATGAAAAACAAAGGAATAAACATTCGGCCTGTGGACAGGATCATGAAGCCTATTCTTCGTTTCATCCATAAAAGCAGTACGAGTGGAATCTTATTATTCGCATCAGCCTTTGTAGCCATATTGCTTTCAAATTCCCCATGGTCGGAGTCCTTTCACCATATCTGGGAAACGGAATTTTCCATTGGCTTCAATGGCAATATGCTAACAAAAAGTCTTCACCATTGGATAAATGACGGACTCATGGCCGTGTTCTTCTTCGTGGTAGGGCTTGAACTGAAACGAGAAATCCTCGCGGGAGAACTCAGTACGCCCTCGAAAGCGGTACTGCCCATTGTTGCGGCTGCTGGCGGAATGATCTTCCCGGCACTGATCTATCTTCTCTTCAATCCGGATGGTGATGCGGCATCAGGATGGGGGATTCCCATGGCCACCGACATTGCCTTTGCATTGGGAATTCTGTATCTGCTTGGCGATCGAGTTCCGATGACGTTGAAGATCTTCCTGACTGCCCTCGCCATTGCAGATGATATCGGGGCTGTGCTGGTCATAGCATTTTTCTATACGTCCGATATACATTTGGATAGTCTTTTACAGGCGGGAGTCTATCTCGGTATCCTCATCATAGCAAACCGCATAGGCATTCGGAACTCAATATTCTATGCTGTGATAGGCATCGGTGGTGTCTGGCTCGCTTTTTTAATGTCGGGCGTCCATGCAACGATTGCAGCAGTACTGATCGCATTCACCATACCTGCGACAGTCAAGGTAAATGAGGAATACTATTCAAATGAACTCGAAACTTTGCTGCAGCGGTTCAAAGACGAAGAACCTAATAATGTATCATTGGTGACGAATGAGCAACTGCATATCGTGGAAGCGATTCGTGATCTCTCGAAGAAAGCGCTTACGCCACTACAACAGCTGGAGCATGCCCTGCACCCATTCGTGTCTTTTGTGATCATGCCATTATTCGCGTTGAGTAATGCCGGCGTGAGCATCGACTCAGCGTTCTTCACCAACCTCACAAGTCCTGTAGCCATCGGTGTATTTTCTGGACTCCTGCTGGGTAAATTCATCGGCGTGATGGTCATAGTGATGATCTTCCTCAAACTGGGATGGGCTCGTCTTCCGGACGGCATGACGTTGCTCCACCTGACCGGAGGAGCGATTCTCGCAGGCATAGGATTCACCATGTCACTTTTCATATCAGATCTTGCCTTCACGGACGAACTACTCATCAGGCAGGCCCGTATAGGCATACTATGCGCTTCCATTGTTGCGAGTCTGGCAGGATATTTCATCAT
>JBIKIB010000218.1:0-6314 GCA_044361845.1 Chitinophagaceae bacterium
GCGGCCATATGCAGATAAAATAACAACAAGAGCGTACCAAGTACCCTCAGCAGTACCGTAAGCCAACCAGAACCACCGGCATCGGCCTCCTGATGCCTTTCGATGCGATAAATGACCTGACCTCCGGAGGAGAAGACCGGGATCCCCGAGGGATCGGAAGTGATGATATAATTGCCCTCCACATCGGGGGCATCCATAAAGCCCTTGCGCAGATAATCATTCTCGATGAAATAGTCCAAACGGACGGGGATCAACGCACATATCAGCAAGTCTGCCCGCCCTTCCCCTGGCAGCTCCTTTCGGATGAAAGCATACTGCCCGTTGGGGAGCGTATCCAACCCTATACCATCCGGCTGTGCAAGCATTCCGGCGGTTGGTAATGATTGCTGTGTGTTCCAATGCACCAGAGACGGAGCACCGGAGGCACGCTGCTCATAAATGAAGACGCCGAAAGGCAGTTCGATCATGCGCTTCAAATCCGCATCATCAGCGGTATTAAGCGCCAGACGCCTGATGAGCGGAGTGTCTCGCAGCAATTGACTGAAATCCTCCTCCTGCCCCTGCAGATATCGTTCCAAGGTTCGCTTCACACCCTGTGGAGAAGTGCTTCGCGACCAGTAATTGCTGAACACGAATGATAATGTGAACAGCCAGGCCGCAGTGATCAGCAAATAGGCGTTGCGATAAATGGTATGCGAGAGATATGTCTTCACATGTGTTTACTTGGCTTGTTTTCCTCCCTCCTGATGCCTGTGGCAGCAGGACCATGAACAAGCAATGATGCGCAAGGAACTTATCCGACGGCAGAACATTTACCGGGCTTCCCGATCCCTGCTTTTTTTAATGTCATCCCAAATGGCATCCATCTCTGCAAGCGTCATCTCCGATAGGGGTTTCCCGCCTTCGATGGCCATAGACTCCATCTGCTTGAACCTGTTCATGAATTTCTTATTGGTGCGCTCTAACGCATGTTCGGGATCTAAGCCCAGAAAACGGCTGTAATTAACCAATGAAAAGAGCAGATCCCCGAACTCATCCTCCACTTTATCCCTGGCAATGTCCACTGCATGACTGTCAGTCCCCGCCGCATCGACGGCTACAAGTGCCTCCATCAATTCAGCCTCCTCCTCTTTCACCTTCTCCCATACCTGCCCGGCATGCTCCCATTCAAAACCGACCTGCTTCGCTTTCTCCTGCAACCGCATGGCCTTTACCATGGCGGGCAAGGCATTGGGCACCCCTCCCAGAACAGAGGTCTTGCCCTCTTTCATCTTCAGTTTCTCCCAGTTACGCTTCACCTCCTCCTCGTCCTGCACCTTCACATCTCCATAGATGTGCGGATGTCGTGAGATCAGCTTCTCACTGATGCCTTCAAGAACATCCTCCAGGGTGAACTGCCCCTGCTCCCTCCCGATCCTGGCATAAAAAAGCACATGCAACATGAGGTCACCCAGCTCTTCACGGATGCCTTTCCAATCACCCTCGGTGATGGCATCTGCCAGTTCATAGGTCTCCTCGATGGTGAGCTGACGAAGACTATGGATCGTCTGCTTCCTGTCCCATGGGCACTGCTCACGCAACTCGTCCATGATCAATTTCAATCTGATGAACTTATCTTCCAATGTACTTTCCATGATATCAACCTTTCAGTGCCGTATAAACGAAATATGATCCGAAGACGAACATCAGGATGCCTGATGAGATGATCAGTAAAAATCCCAGCTTCACAACGGTCAGACCCTTGGACTGCCCGTAGAAGGCCCGCATGGACCGATATAAATACCAAACTACCCATATGATCAACCCAGTCCGCATCCATCCCCACAATGCCCAGCCCGTCGCACGATCCAGCTGTACCATCAGGAAAAAAAACAACAGGAACAAATAAGTATGAATATACGTGTGCAACAGGAAGATCACGTGGTTGGGGTAGTGATACACTCGCTTGCGCAGATACATCAACTTCAGCAGCAATGCGAGCAACGGGAGAGATATGAACATAACGGTGGGTATGCTGTGCACGAAACGTTCCACCACATGCGCCAGATATAGGCCCGGCCTGCCTTTATACTCCTCCTGGATGGCAAAATTCCTGTACACCAGAAAACGCTTCAACCAGCCATCCCTGCGCGCATCCGGCAGAAGGGCCTGAAGGGAATCATACTGTTGACGATCCTCGTGATCCGTGACGCCGGAGATGCTGAGGAATTCCGGGCCTTCCGCAACACTGTCGCCTATGTCGATGATGCCGATCATTCGGTTCAAAGAATCACGAAAATGAGCCAACGCACCCCGATCACCAATTGACAGCATCGTATCCTTTTCGTTGCGGATGATGTACCCATTCAGCAGATGATACTGATTGCCGGTCTCGTCATGCTCGTTCAGCAAGCGCACAAGACTTGCCGGCGTCTGATAAAATCCCTTGAATTCCGTCTTCAACTGCTTAGGATCCAACTTCACGAAAAAAGTGAAGAGCACAAGGAAAAAAAACGCCGAAGTAAAAATGTACATCTTCACAGGATCCACATACATAGTACGTTTCCCCTGAAGGAATGCAAGGGAAAGATAACCCGGCCGCGTGATCAAGGTGGCGATGGTCTTGAAATATTTCCCGTCGAAATGGACCATATCGCTGAAGAAATGATGTAACAGTCCCAACGTGGACATGGAAGGATCTAAGTTCTCCTGACCACAATCCTGGCAAAAGCGCCCCTGGACCATGCTCCCACAATTCAGACAGTCCTTTTGATTTCTTACTGGTGCGTGTGACAAACCTCAGAAATTTTCCTAAAATTAGGAAGAATAAGGCTTGAGCGGATAAAAAGCAGCTGTATTGAAACAGACATTCATCATGGTTCGCATACAGAAAAGTATGAAAAACCGGTGAACAAAGATCTACGGACTGACGATACCCACTTGGATTGACATGACGGATCACCCAGAGGATAGAAAATATCCGAACTTGCTCACCCATCAGAATTCGTTCAGGATACTCGGAGTAGGGTAAAAAGCTGCCGGCCTTAACCGACAAGATATGTTATTCGGGCTTCACGATACCCGGACCAACGCAGCAAAAATTATCATCTCATGTCATGAACGTTTCCGAAGATGATGGAGGATCCCCGGCGGAACGGTCATTTGAATGACCCTTGAATTTTAACGAACAAATCTGACATTGCTAAAAACTGATCTCCATCCTGTTCGGTCCGATATTGATATTCTTCGCCTGACCGGAGATCTCCACGCTGACCCCATTGACGATGAACCGGTAAGCCTGTGTCGATCTTGAATGCTCAGAAACGGAAGCAGTGATCTGACCGATCGAGTGAACCGGCGTATCTTTCGCGATTTTTTTTGATTTCTTGACACGGTCGGCACGCTTGGACGGCATCACGACACCCTCATCACGAAAACGCTTCTTGTAATTATTCACTGAAGAAACGGCGACACCGATTTCCTTGGAAATATCTTCCGGAAGCTTGCCTTCCTGAAGAAGGTCTTTCATACGTTGGATCTGCTCGGTTGAAAGGGATTTTCTGGCCATAGGTTGAAATTATCATGCAAGAAAAGAAAAATAAAGGGAATTCAGATGAATTATGAATAATTGAATATGAATTACATGAATAAAAATGCTTCAAACATAAATTCAAGGATTAACCTACTGAACCAAGGCATACAACATGGGAAACCCTTCAAGGACTATCCATACGATCGTCCACTCCGATCGCAGCATTTCAAATGACATACCTCCACGGGTTGCTGTAAGTCAAAAAAAGACATGAACATATTGATGACCCTGAAAATTCAGGGGTGGATCTCCCCAAAAAAATGGTCGCAGGATATTACTCGAACGACCATTTTCATGTGGTGAACAAATTGTCCGCTGCCGGTCCGGATTCAAAAACAATAGAATCCGGGTATCGGCTTAGCGCGGTTTGTCGGGAATGAAATGAACAAAGACCTGAATGTTGGAAAATATTTTCGACAAAGATCCACAGCTAAAAATCCTTATCCTTGATGAGGGGAAACACTTCGATAGACTTTTTAAATGGATATAATGGCAGTGTGGTCATCAATTGATTTACTTTTTCTTCGTCTATGTGCTTGAAAATGAACACAGCGCCGTTCTTGCTTGGCCTCAAAAAAAGCTGTTCCAAGAACCCTTCGTTTTTCCACTGAGCCACCACTTCTCGTTCGTGTTTCAGTATTTGCTGAAAATCTTCTGGTGGATTTTCTGTATCGATCGTCAAGATGACAAGTATCCTATTCATGGTGATCATGTATCAATTGTTAAGGGATGGATAATCAATATAACCCTGGTCTTTTCCACCATACATAGTGGCTCGGTCAGGCTGATTCAAATCACTATTTAATTCAAATCGTTTGGGCAGATCAGGATTGGCCAAAAACAAGGTGCCGTAAGAGATCATTTTGGCGATTCCTTTCTGCAATTCGGCTTCGCCTGTTTCACGGTCATATCCACAGTTGGCGATTACCGGGTGTACTGAGAGTTTTCCGAATGTTTCCACAGCATCAGTAGGGTAATAAGGAAATGTATCGACAGGGAAAGGAACATTCATGATGTGTACATACGCCAATGGTAACTGATTGAGATGTTCTATTAACAATGAAAATTGCTCCACCGGTTGCTTACGCGAAATATTATTGTACGTGCTTGTTGGTGACAACCGAATAGCCGCTTTATTTTCCCCGATTGCGTTCACAATTTCCAGCATTATGTTCAACACAAATCGATTCCGATTTTCAGGTGTGCCTCCATATTGATCGGTTCGATGATTGGAGCTTTCCGCTAAAAACTGATCAGGCAAATACCCAAATGCCGCATGAAGCTCAACACCATCAAAACCGGCCTCTACAGCATTGATGGCAGCTTGTTTGTAATCCAGAATGATGTCTTCGATCTCCTTAATGGTAAGTACAGCAGGGGTTTCATAATCTTTCATTCCATCCATAGTGAAGTGCTGTTGTCCTTCAATGGCCAAAGCAGAAGGCGCAACCGGAAGGTCTCCATTTTTCACAAGAGAATGACCAACCCGACCTGTATGCCAAAGTTGAGCATATATAACACCTCCATGATCATGCACAGCTTGGGTGACCTTCTTCCAGGCTTTAATTTGATCTTGCGTATGAATTCCCGGTGTGAAAGGACTTCCAATGGCTTGTTCGCTGATATTTATGGCTTCACTGATGATAAGTCCGGCACTGGCTCTTTGAGTGTAGTACAATATGGTTGAGTCTCCAACAACACCATCCATTCCCGCACGGGATCGGGTCATTGGAGCCATGGCCATACTGTTTTGCAATGATCGATCCCCGATTTTTACGGATCCCAGTAGTTTCATTTTTTTTAATTTTAAGGTGTGAACATACGCTCATTACTTTACATTTGATACCAGTTACACTAATGTACAGTAGTACCCTAGAGTAAAGCAATGAATGAAATCAGCACATCATGGCGAAAAATAAAATAAGCGTTTCTCAGAAAACCTGCAGCATAAAGGATGTGCTGGACATAATTGGTGGGAAATGGGCAATGCCCATCATTTATATTTTGTCAAAAGGCAAACTGCGTTTCAAAGAAATTGAAAGAAATGTGGAAGGGATCAATACAAGAATGTTGGTCAAGGAATTGAAAAATCTGGAAGCCAATGGGATCATCACAAGGGAAGTTTTTGCCACGGTGCCGCCAACAGTTGAATATACATTGACACTCAAAGGAGAGAAATTATTACCCAGCATAAAGTCATTGCACAATTGGGGCCAAGCATTCAAAGTCTGAATGACATCATCAAACATGCACGTTTCGATACCATATGAGTCAGCGTCTGCACTCACAGAATTGAGGAACCCGTGGCATCATTTTCATGAGTAAAAAGATGCATTTGACTTCAAAAGGTATCCTCTGATGGATCGCCAGGTATCCGATCATTTATCCATGGCGTGTATCGACCCCTAATGCTTAGACTGAATTCGAACTTTTGGGTTGACACCCTTTTGATTTTGAATGTCATAAGTCATATCCACTAAAGGGCTAAATTGGGATATGGATAGCTTCAAATTAGACAGAACATCATTTAAAGGGCGCACGCTTCATCAAGCCGCCGATCATGGTGCAATATATAAAAAGCTGTCTTGGCAGGAACGACTGAAGATTGCGGCATACACTTAACAGTGTGGCTTATAATTTTGATATGAACATCCCTCCTAAAATGGATCGCACTAAATTTTCTGCCAGATCTTTTACAAATTAATGGGCAATATCTTCAATAGTGATTTTCGGGATTTTCTTA
>JBIKIB010000219.1:0-6282 GCA_044361845.1 Chitinophagaceae bacterium
GATACCAGTATGACGCCATCGCCGGATGCCGGCACAGGGAGTGCATAGCTTCCGTCGGCAGCGGAAAATGTCGAACTGCTGCCGTTCTTCAGGGTTAATGTCGCCCCGGAGAGCGGTTTGCCTTCGGTCGATACGACCCGTCCCCTGATCGTCTTGGTCTGCGCGGTCAGCAGTACCGGCAACAACAGGGGTAAAAGCAGGCATAAGATTTTTGCTTTAAGCATGTCAATCGTTTTGTTTTGAGATTTGAATAAATACTTTTCAAGGATGTCACTGATTTGTCAGGTAGAATTGTTCACGGTATCGGTAGCTCTTTTTATTAGGAAATTTCTGGTCATGGTGTCACAATTTTTTCAGTCAGTCTTGATCAATCGTTGTAGATGCACAGGCCGGCCCTCTGCATCCGTTACCTGTAGTAGGTATGTCCCCCCCGGCAGGGAGCGGATATCCATCCACTGGCCATTGTCAATATCCGCTGTCTGTTTCATGAGTTGTCCATTCATCGTTAGGATGCGTACGGTGAGTTTTTTCGTTCGCCGCAGGTGGAACTCCATCCGGAATCCGCTGCTGACAGGATTGGGGAAAGCTCGTATATATTCCCCGGCGGAGAGGCTGCCGATGGATGTGACGATCGATGCGGCGGGTGCTTCGAGGATCATGGCGGTGGATCCACGTGAGCTCAGCGTGTAGTGTGTGCTGTCACCCTGCAGGTTGGCCGCGATGGTGACCCATGATGGGGCACCTGATAATCCTCCTGCATTGGCTCCTGTGACACTGATCGGTTGTCCGCCGATCCTCATCGATGCATCGGCCGGTGTGGATCCTATGCTCCCTTCCGCAGGTTGTAAAAGCATGGATACCGCATCGCCTCGCCGTCCTGGCAATACGATGTTGATGCTTGTCCGCCCGGTATCAGCCTCCGAAAGTCCTTTGTTCAGGATCATGATCCTTGTCTTCCCCAGCGAATCTCCCGTGACGAAGGCTTTTATATGCGCACTGCCGGAAATGGTTGCAGTAGCGCATTTCGCGGCATAGAGATTGCGCTGTGCGGCCATGGCGAAAAGGAGTGCACCATGGTAAACGGGATTCACCAGCACGTTGTTCGTGCCGATCTGCGTACTGTTGTACGTGAATGGGGAGTAGTACTGCGTCGAGCCTCCCTCACATGCGAAATTGACACCATCCCCGCCGGCAATTGCCAGCTCGTACATGAAATCAATGCTCCAGAGGGCCGCACCGAAACTGTTGCTGATGCCTTCGGATCCGCCCTGGCATATGCTGTTGAGTTCGGCTACCCGAAACCGTAAGCCTTGCTGCTTTGCCGCATCGATGGATCTTTTGATGCCTGTTGACGGATCGTGTATCTCCGTCTCAGTGTATTTCCCCGCGTATTTTGATGATCCGGGATCGGGTTGCCAGAACTTCTCCAGAAAGGATGATACACTGGTCACATCCGAAGCACATCCGAGGGGATAGTCGTGATAGGTCATGGTGGCGAATTTGCTCCCCACGGCAGCCTTCACTTTCGTGATATATGTCTCCGAACCGGCAGTGAAATTCCCGCTGGTCGTCGGACTCACATAGTTGGGTTTCGCAAGTGCCGGACCCGCAAAACCGCCGCCTATGCCCGCACGGCTGATGGCATCACTCAAATAGGCGAACTCATCGGCCATTGCGGATACATTGTAGGAACTCAGCCTCCTGCCATTGGCGACATAGGCATCGGGTTCGTTGCCGAGTTCATATTGCAGGTCCATGCCCGGGTGGGGGCGCAATCCCGTTGTTCCGGTTCCCTGTACAAGGTACAGGTGGATGTTCCGGGCGAAGTCCACCGTTCTTCCCTTGTCGACCACCGATGCATTGATCCCGAAAATGACTTGTGGCGTATAACTCAGCTGGCTGATGCTTCTGGCAAGGTTCGTGAGGTCTGTCGCTGCATCCACCGATCCTGCTGTCAGTGATGGTGTGGTGGAAGGCATGTGCGCGCCGGGAAACTCCGGAGCACTCGGATTCCAGCTCACCGGGACAGTGCTGTAAGGGGATGCGCCCTTCCACCAGCTGCCGTTGGCGCCAATGATCCGTATGGATGGTTGTTGCCATGGCATGAAGTTCTCCAGGAGCCGGAGCGTGACTGCCCTGCTGTCTTTTCCGTTGTAGCTGTTGCTGAAGAACTGGCTCATGAAGGATGGATTGAACGAGAATCCTACGAAACCGGATGAGATCCGCGCAGATTTTTTCGTCGTGTCCGCCACGATCCTCACGGATTGGGCAATTGATCCCGCAGACAGACATACCGCAATTGACAGACATAGCAATAACCTGCTGGAGATGTTTCGCATCATACACCGGGTCGACATTTCACAGCAATGATCCCTGATCAGATATTGTCGAAAATTCATATGGGTTTTTTCACTGGATGTGATGTTTTTCATTTTGATAAGCAGACCTTTACCCCAACGATGCCATTGGCTTTATGAACGGTCCAGGCCCGGTCGGCATGCAAGGAAATACATTGAATGTAAATGTTTGCAGTAGTCGTGCGGAAAAGATTACGATAACGATGTCGGTATCCTTTTTTGTTTATTTTTATCGCTCATGGTCACTTTATTCATTAAACAATATCGATCATCGGACAAGTGGGATCGTACGCAATGTCAGTGATGATGCCGCTACATGTTCAGGTGTACTATTTAAAATCAGGATCTTTACACATGCGGGTACTCATATTTATATTCATCGCCTTGCAGTGTTCGGGTATGTCCTTTGCCCAGCGAAAACTCGACACGGCATCCCTTGGAATGGTTTCGAGTGCGCATCCGCTTGCCACGGAGGCGGGATACCAGATGCTCCGAAAAGGCGGCAACGCTTTTGATGCGGCCACTGCGGTATCCTTCATGTTGGCCGTTGCCGAACCGAGCATGAGCGGAATCGGCGGCCGGTTGCAGGCAGTTTGGTATCACGCTGTCAATGGCATCGGAGGCATCGATGCCACGACGCAGGTGCCTGCCGCATATCTGAAGAAATCAAAGGAGGAGGAAGATGGTTTCGGTACCATCGGGGTGCCGGGCATGGTGAAAGGCATCCTGAAACTTCATGAAAAGCACGGCATACTCCCATTGAAGACGGTGATGCAGCCGGCGATCGATGCCGCAACCAACGGCCATCCTCTGCATGCTGATGAGGCAGCACGGCAATCTGTCGTATTGAAGGATCTGCGCAGATACGAAGGCAGCGTCCGGCATTTCATCATCAATGATACCATTCCCTCAGGAGGATATATCCTGCGGCAGCCGGCTTTGGCCGCCACCCTTAAAACAATCGCAAAAGACAAGGGGAAATCATTTTATTCCGGTGGCATCGCCTATGCTTTTTCCAAAGAGGTGGAGGAAGGTGGCGGATCGCTGAAGCTGCAGGACCTGCAGGCCTACCAGGCTCCGGAAGCAAAGATCCTCAGGGGGAAATACCGTGGGTATGAACTGGTGGCGACAGGCTTGCCAAGTTATGGCGCCATCGTCATAGAGATGCTGCAGATGCTGGAGCAAGCGGATCTTTCAGCAGCCGGTGAAAAGGAATTCCTTCTGCAGCATGCTGCCGTGCATTACAAGGCATACGAAGACCGCCCGCTGCTGAAGACCATGGAGGACTCGCTCGTGCAACTGTCTTTCGCACAGAAAAGATGGACGGACAGCATACCTGCCGGCATTGGCCGTCAAACCAAATCGGATACGACCGGTCAGGATAACGGTAACGGTCACACGACGCATTTCGTCACCTCCGATGGGCAGGGTAATGTCGTATCGCTCACACAGTCACTCGGACCGCTCATGGGCTCAAAAGTGGCATCGAAAAAATACGGGTTCTTGTTCGCCACCACGATGGGCCCATACCTGGGCGGTATGAAAGCGCGCGACAGGGCTTCCTCCCACATCTCCCCGGTGATCCTCCTGAAAGATGGTAAGCCTGTGATGGCATTGGGTGCTGCCGGTGGCGCACGCATCGTGCCTGCGATCGTTCAGGTGATCAGCAGGGTCGTGGATCAGGGACTTCCCCTCGAAAAAGCATTGGCAGCGGTACGTGTGTTCCAGTTACCAGACAGGCTGCTGGTGGAGAACCATCCTGGCGTTTGGTGGCGGGAGGCGGGAACCCTGCAGGCATTGCGTGCAACAGGAATGAAAGTGGATGCGGTGAAGTCGCCCGCACAATTCGGGAGGGTGCATATCATTCAGCGACAGGCGGGTGGTGACTGGATCGGTGCAGCGGATCCCGATTGGGCCGGAACCGCCATGGGGATCGATCGCTGACCACATCGGCCGCATCGTGTAACATCCGTTTTCAAATTATTATTCAACCGTTTTTTCACATCATCGAAAGAATGTGGAATGCCTGATCCGTTCTTGGGCATCCAAGCACTGTTTATATCTATCTTTAACGCATACACATCGTTGATGGAACTAGTCATTTTTTAAAACCCGCTCATTGAGAAAACTTTTCACGAACCTCACATTCTGGGTGCTGCTGGCCATATTCTCCGGCGCCACCATCGGACATTTCTTCCCTGCCACAGGTGTCGCTATGCAACCGTTGGGGAAATACTTCATCGATGTCGTAAAACTTTTCATCAACCCGATCATCTTCCTGACGATCTCCCTGGGCATCAGCGGTATGAACGACCTGAAGAAGGTCGGACGTGTAGGCGGAAAGGCTTTGATCTATTTCGAGGTCGTCACCACCATCGCATTGCTCATCGGTATTCTGGTCGCATGGGTCATACAACCGGGTGCGGGTGTCAATACCCATGAGATCGGAACGGACGGGGATGTAGGCAAATTCACTGCAGGAGCGGCCGAGTTCTCATGGCTGAAATTCCTCAAAGATAATATGACCATTCAGGTGCTTATCGGTTCGATCATCTTCGGCATCGTGCTGAGCAGACTGCCATCCAAGGAACGGTTCATCGAACCCATGAAGCTCGCTTCGAAGTATGTGTTCAAGGGTCTTCACCTCGTCATGCTCCTGGCGCCGGTTGGTGCATTCGGCGGCATGGCCTTCACCATCGGAAAGTATGGCATCGCCACACTGCTGCCATTGGGCAAGCTCATGCTCACGGTCTACATCACCATGGCGGTTTTCATATTCGCGGTACTCGGTCTGATCCTCCGGTATTACAACATTTCCCTGTTGCGTTTCCTCAACTATATCAAGGAAGAACTGCTCATCGTGCTCGGCACATCATCTTCCGAGGCAGCCTTGCCATCGCTCATGGAGAAGCTGGAGAAAATGGGCTGTTCGAAGCCGGTCGTCGGACTTGTTGTCCCGGCCGGATATTCCTTCAACCTCGACGGCACCACGATCTACCTCTCCATGGCGGTCATTTTCCTCGCACAAGTATTCGGTGTGGACCTGAGCCTTGGGCAGATCTTCACGGTGATAGGCATCCTCATGGTCACCTCAAAAGGTGCAGCGGGTGTGACCGGCAGCGGCTTCATCGTGCTGGCTTCCACGCTGAGTGCCATAAAGGTCATCCCAGTGGAAGGCCTTGCGCTGCTGTTGGGTGTTGATCGTTTCATGTCTGAAGCACGCGCCATCACCAATTTTATCGGTAATGGTGTGGCCACCATCTTCCTGGCAAATAATGAAAAAGCATTCGACAGGGGCATGATGGAAGCAGCCTTTTCGAAGGAAGTGTATGAGTATGAAAAGACGGAGATATGAATGGATCCATGGATGAGATCACTGCCTGTAGGTAACAGTCCTGGATAGACGAAAATAAACGATCAGCCCATTGGCACATATTCCATCATGCCGATCGCCGGATGATGCATGCACGCACCTGAACGGGGATCTTGCATGGAAGGGTTAAGTAGATCCATCGGTACAAGATCACGTGTTGATATTCATGGATGACCCGGCCAGTGATCCACTACATTCGGTACTATTTTTTCCCTTCACCGGCTGCCCAACAGCAGAATGCCTGCAGATCACATTGGATCTGCAGGCATTCTGCTGTTGCACACTCGCCGGATCCATCAGAACCCGGGGTTCTGTACCATGTTGGTATTGTTCTGTACCTGTGATACAGGTATCGGCAGGATCGTCCTGTAATAGTAACTGCTGGTGGTCGCTGTGTACTGTATGAGTCTGGATGCACTGTTACCGCCGGAATTGATCTTCACGAAGTTGGTCTTGGTGCGGTTAAGGTCGAACAACCGCTGGCCCTCCAGTGCGAACTCCTTTCTTCTCTCCACGATGATGCTGTCGAGGTATGCCGTGGCGCGGATACTG
>JBIKIB010000220.1:0-6281 GCA_044361845.1 Chitinophagaceae bacterium
ATAAAATTTAGCCTCCGGCGCAGGTTCTTCAACTGTGAAAGCAATGAACCCCTTTTACCCGATCGAAGGTAATCATCATGCAGCTTTCTAACGAGGTTGGCAATGGCCAGAAACCTGTTGGTATATGCGAGCAAGAGCAGGCTGATGGCAGGAAATAACAAGGCGGGCGTATTGATGGATATTTCCATGTGCGACTACCTCACTTTCAACATCGACTTCACCTGCTGCATGGTCTCGTTCTGCAGACGCAGATAGTAAATGCCTGCGGGCAGATTTCCACTATCGAAATTAAGGGTGTATGAACCCGATACATAGTCCCTGTCTGTCAGGTTTGTAACAACCCGTCCAAGGGTGTCCATCACTTGCACCAATGTATGCCCCCCGCTGGTCTTGAATGTCACACTTGTGGAAGCCGTGAACGGGTTCGGGTAGTTGGAGATCAATCGTTCTCCCGCCAGGATATTGGGATTGATATTGCTGCAGGCCGTGTTCTTGACAATGGGCAGCTGCTGGAAATTCTTCAGCATCACCGCCTGTAGTGTTGCATTATCAGCACAGAACCAGTGCTGCAAGAGGGATGCATAGATACTCCGGTAATCGTATTGATGGGGAATATTATCGTTCACACTGGCATTCGCCGGGATATCAGGATTCTTTCCAACAACACCGGGTTGCACATCCGATCCGAAAATGAATACCGGTGCCGCAGCTCCATGGTCGGTACCCACACTGCTGTTCGATTTGATGCGTCGACCAAACTCCGAAAATGTCATCCCCAGCACGCGGTCCTGTACACCCAGTCCCTTGAGATCGTCCATGAACGACTTGATGGCATCTGATACATTCTTCATCAGATTGGCATGATTACCCGTGGTCGTATCGGTGGCACTCACCTGCACCGAATGGGTATCGAACCCACCAATGCTCACCATATACACCCTGGTCTTCAAGCCTCCCTTCACAAGCCTCGCCACGATCTTCAGCTGGTCGGCAAGCGTGTTGCCCGTCGGATAGGTTCCCTGCTGGGTTACCTTATCAGCCGCTGCTTTGATGGTGGTGGAGAATTGAGTGGTCTGTCGCGCAACGGTCCTGATATGGGTGAGTTCCTTACCGGCCGGAGTACTGGGGGCCGGATCCTGCATACCATTCACAAGGTTGTAGAAAGATGTCGCACTGGTGATGCTCATCCCCATGCTCGCTCCGGGCCCCTGCAGGGTCAAGGATGTGATGGACCCTATCTGAATGGCGGGCGGATCACCCATCGTGGCATTCGGGTATCCGGTGGGATAATTCGGAAAGGACTCATCAAGGAATCTTCCGGCCCATCCACTGTTGAGGATCTGCCTGCTGTCAGATGCCGTCATCCATATGTCCGTTGCACGGAAGTGGGAGAAGTTCGGCGTCGGATAGCCAACAGACTGTATGATGCTGAGTTTCCCCTCATTGTACAAAGATTGAAGTCCGGTCATGGATGGATGCAGCCCCGTCTTGTCATTGCCAGAAAGCTTAAGGATCCTGTTTTCCGGAATCGCAATATTGGATCGCGCATTCTGATATAGCGCATAATTGTCGCGCGGTATGACCATATTCAGGCCGTCATTACCCCCATTCATTTGTATGATCACCAATACATGATCCGTTTCCGCTGCGAGGTTCATCATCGCATCGAGCAGGGGAGACGGACTCATGGCCCTGACGGAATAGCCGTTGATAAGGGACGGCAACATGGCCGCGGGTAATATCTGGCTGATGAAATTTCTTCTTTTCATGATACGTTTTTGGAGATCAGGCCAGTTGGTATTCCGGAAGATTCATGAGGTATTTGATCAGATCCTGCAGACGTTTCTGGACAATACGAAGAGCCGTCTGATCGGCCAGATTGGCAATATGCGCATTCCAGGCGTTGGTCCAGTAATAGTCCTGATCCTGCCCACTCAGCAGGATATCCTTTTTAAGTTGGTTGCGGATCGCGGCAGAAAGGGGTAACTGGAGCATATGGTCTGCGATGTCGGAAATGAGTACGTTAGGATCTCCCGGATTGGAGAATGTCTTTGCATAGGCCAAATGGTCGATGATGATCTTCTTCGAGCTGGCCGTATACCCCGAAACCGCCATCGTATCGCTGAACTGATTCCGCTTCGGATACGTATCACTGTTTATCCAAATGCCATAAAATCCGGGTATCTGGTAATAGGGCTTCCATCCGGATACATCCGGTGGATCGCCGATATTCTGCTGCATGAGTGCTCCCCAGTTCCGCACATAGTTCCAATGCACGTATTGCGCTGCATGATCGGTGGCATCGGGGAAAACGACATCGAACTCACGACACAGGCCAACGATCAAATCAACAGGACTCTTGATCTGACATCCCTGGTTGAGCGCATCATGGAAATGTTCGCTCTTCAAGAGCATGGAGAGCACAGGCTTGACCTCCCAATTGGAACTCCGCAGCTTTGCGGCCAGAGGATCGATCACATTCGCCTGGGTATACGCATCGATCTCGTAATAAACAAACCAGCGGTAAAGCCTCGTGACGATATACCTCGATACCTCGATGGATTTCGAGAAGATCATATCAAGCAGCTCATCAAGCTCTGCATCCCCTGCCGTAGCACCTGTTTTGCCCTTGATCACCCTATTGCCATAAAAGGATGAAAATACCTTATCGCTTG
Organism: Chitinophagaceae bacterium; assembly: GCA_044361845.1. GTDB lineage: Bacteria > Bacteroidota > Bacteroidia > Chitinophagales > Chitinophagaceae > Pollutibacter. The sequence continues at coordinate 2,676 of JBIKIB010000220.1, forward strand.
TATCGTGGCGGGAAGTATCAAAATATGATGCGTTCTTGTTCGCATCATTGCGCCATCCGGTCAGTACCCGTGCGGCGGTCTTCACATCATCCTCCGTATAGTTGGGGTCATTCTCTTTTCCGAGTGTGAACAACTCCTGCAACTCCCGGGCATAGTTCTCATCCGGTGCCGTGCGTGTATTGAGCTGCCCGTTGAGATAGGTGAGCATGGCGGGGTCGATCGACATCGCCCGTACCAAGGTCTTTACATTGCCGAGGCAGTTGTCGCGCAACAGCTTATGATGCTTGTAGACATATCGTGCGGTCCCTATATCGTTGGCTTCCGTGGCAAAATGATTGTGCCAGAACAACGTCATCTTCTCCCGGATGCTTCGGTCCTGGTTGAGCATGACCCCCATCCACCATGAACGAAAGGACGTTCTTCGGTTGCTTTGCACCGTGCCGTCGGCAGTATAGGTGTCGACCCATGTCTGCCCGGCAGCAACCGAAAGGTCCGCGTCCGTAGCCGGAGTCGTCGTGTTCGTATAATTCTTCAGGGGTGGTGCCGGCATGGGTGCAAGAGGATTGAGCAACTCATCCACTGAGGCAGAAGCACCTTTGGAAAGAAAATAGGAGATGTCTTTCTGGCTGGCACCGAACATCGTTCGTTTCAGCAGATGGATGACTTCCGCCTTGGTCCATACGCCGTTATAGGGCTGCAGACCGGAGGCCATGGAACGCATCATGGCAGGAGAATTCGTCTGTTCAACACCTGGTTGAGCGGCAGTCAGAAATGATCTTCTATCCATATGCTGTATGTAGACGGTTAAAGCAGGAACCAACACCAATACACACAACAGACCACTACTTGTTCCAAGGGTTTATAAAATGAAAAGATATGTCGTTTTTTTCTTTTCAGCAATCAATAGACCGACAAGTTTTTAATAGATATGCTCAATGATGCCGGCAATTCCCTGTCCGCCCCCGACACAGGCCGTCACGATGCCATATTTCAGCTGCAGCCTTTTCATGTCATGCAGGATCTGTACCGTGAGCTTACAGCCAGTGCATCCCAGGGGATGACCCAGTGCAATGGCACCTCCGTTGATATTCACTTTTTCAGGGTCCAATCCCAGGGTTCGTATCACGGCGAGTGACTGTGATGCGAAGGCTTCATTGAGTTCAAAAAGATCGATATCTGATTGCGACATACCGGCCTGCTTGAGTACTTTCGGCACTGCCTCTATCGGACCAATACCCATCACCCGCGGATGTACTCCTGCAACGGCTGAATTCACCAGGCGGCCGATAGGTTTGAGGCCGAGTTCATTCACCATCCTCTCCGACATCACGATCACAAAAGCAGCACCATCGCTGGTTTGTGAGGAATTGCCCGCTGTCACGGTTCCGTTCACGGCAAAGGCAGGCTTGAGTTTTGCCAATGCTTCAGGAGTTGTTTCTTTACGGACACCCTCATCCGTATCCACCACAAAACTGCGTTTCTGTTTCTTTGAACGCTCGTCGAGATAAGTCTCCTCCACCGTGATGGGAAGTATGCCCGGCTTGAAATATCCTTTTTCTATGGCACTGAGCGCCTTCATATGTGATTGATAAGAGAAAAGATCCTGATCTGCACGGGTCACATCATACTCCTTTGCCACCGCTTCTGCCGTGAGCCCCATGTTGAGGTAGTAATCCGGCTCATCGCTCGCAATGGAATAGGCCGGCACGGTCTTCCATCCGGCAGCAGGTACCATGCTCATACTCTCAGCACCACCTGCGACAATGCATTCCGCCATGCCCGATCGGATCTTAGCAGTGGCCATGGCAATGGCCTCCAGCCCTGAGGCACAATAGCGGTTTATGGTAATACCCGGGGCATGCATGCCGATGGCACGGGCGGCTATGATCCGGCCGACCTGCAAACCCTGCTCCGCTTCCGGAACCGCGTTTCCGACGATCACATCATCCACCCTTGTCGCTTCCAGCTGCGGCACACTGGCCATCAACCCGCGTATCAATTCAATGGCCAGATCATCAGGCCTTGTGAAACGGAACCCCCCTTTCTTTGACTTGGCTACAGCCGTACGATATCCCGCAACGATATAGGCTTCCTGCATGTGTAAAGTTTTAGTGCTGTCAATTTCCCGCAAAAACGCCGGGCGCATATAAAAATAACCATTTTTCGGAAAACTAGTTGCATCAACAACCACTTTGAGGAATGTTTTTTCACAGATGGCCTATCAGGGTAAAGCTTCATGACAAATCATGCTGATGAGGGATCAATCTTTATCTTCGCGGCCAAGTATGTATAAGATACTCCGGTCCATCCTGTTCCGCTTCGATGCAGAGAAAGTCCATCATTTCTCCATGGAAGCCCTGCGTTTCTTCTGCCACCTGCCGTTGGGTCATCGGATCATTTCGAAACTTTTCACATACAAAGATCCGGCTCTCGAAAGAGTGGTTTTCGGACTGCGGTTTCGGAATCCGGTTGGACTGGCGGCAGGTTTCGATAAGAATGCCCTTTACCTTCACGAACTGTCAGCACTCGGATTCGGCTTTGTCGAGATCGGCACCGTGACGCCAAAACCACAGGCGGGAAATGATATGCCCAGGCTATTCAGGCTTCCGGCAGACAAGGCATTGATCAACAGGATGGGCTTTAACAACGATGGCGTGGAGAAGATCGCCGAACGGCTTGCAACCTGGCGATCAAAAACCACATCTCGTTATCCTGACGGGGCACTCATCATCGGTGGAAATATCGGCAAGAACAAGATCACTGCGAACGAGGATGCCTGGAAGGACTATGAGATCTGTTTTCGGAAGCTTCACAGCCTGGTGGATTATTTCGTGGTGAATGTGAGTTCTCCCAACACACCTGGACTCCGGGAACTGCAGGAAAAAGATGCATTATCTAAGATCCTGTCGAATCTGCAACAGATCAATAGTGGCATGACCATAAAAAAACCACTGTTGTTGAAGATCGCACCGGACCTCACACCGGAACAACTCGATGACATCATCGACCTGGCGGATGAAGTTGGGCTGGATGGTTTGGTGGCAGCCAATACCACCATTTCAAGGGCTTCACTCTCTGATGCATCAACGCAAAAAGCAAAGGAGATCGGTGCAGGCGGACTGAGTGGTGCGCCCTTGTCGAACAGGTCTTCGGAGATCCTGCGATATATCACCGAAAAATCAGGTGGACGACTGCCGGTCATCGCAAGTGGTGGGATATTTTCGGGTACCGATGCCCGTGAAAAGCTATCCGCGGGTGCGGTACTGGTGCAGATCTGGACGGGGTTCGTCTATGAAGGACCGATGGCTGCCGCAAGGATCTGTAAGACGATACAACGAACGATATGACCATTTCTAAAAAATAAAAAACGATATCCCGTATGGAACATTTGATGAATATTGACGCACTGATCAGCCTGATAACATTGGCATTGCTCGAAATCGTACTGGGCATCGACAACGTGATATTCGTTTCGATCCTGATGGGTCGACTCCCACAGAAAAGCCGAAAGAAAGCCCGTCAGATCTGGATGATCGCCGGCATCACAGTGAGGATCATGCTCCTGCTGGCCCTGGGCTGGTTGGTCAAAAATGGCAACCGCGAACT
>JBIKIB010000221.1:0-6257 GCA_044361845.1 Chitinophagaceae bacterium
CTGCGGGCTGTCCACGCTCCGTTGTCGATCGCATACTGATAGTTCGTGATCGCACTGGCTCCCGTGCTCGTTGGTGCGATGAACGCGATGGAAACTCCGCCATTCTGCGCGGTCGCCGCCAGGTTTGTCGGTGCACCGGGTATTGTACAGGGAACCACCGTCACCGCTGCCGACTCCGTACCGCCGCCTGCGGCATTCACCGCACGCAGCTTGATGCTGTAGGTTGTCCCGTTCGTCAGGCCCGTGATGCTCAGCGGACTTGTTGTGGCTACCGGACTGCGGGATGTCCACGCTCCGTTGTCGATCGCATACTGATAGTTCGTGATCGCAATGCCTCCCGTGCTCGTTGGTGCGATGAACGCAATGGAAACTCCGCCATTCGTGGCGGTCGCCACCAGGTTTGTCGGTGTGGAGGCCAACCCTGGCGTCACGCTGACCGCCACAGATTCCGTACTGCGGCCTGCGGCATTCACCGCACGGAGTTTGATGCTGTAGGGCGTACCGTTCACCAGGCCCGTCAGGCTCAGCGGACTCGTCGTAGCCGCCGGATTGCGGGCTGTCCAGGTCGTGCCGTTGTTGGTGGAATACTCGTAGTTCGTGATCGCGGTACCGCCATTGTTTACAGGAGCTGCGAAGGCGATCGAGACCTGGGTGTTCCCGGGTGTTGCCGTGAGTCCCGTGGGTGCCCCGGCAATGGTGCGCGGCATCACGCTGACCGCAGCCGACTCCGTACCGCGACCTGCGGCATTCACCGGACGCAGCTTGATGCTGTAGGTTATCCCATTCACCAGACCCGTGATGGTCAGCGGGCTCGTCGTAGCCGCCGGATTGAGGGCCGTCCATTCATTGCTATTGAGTGAATAATACTCATAGTTGGTGATCGCCCCACCGCCGTTGCTCGCAGGCGCCGTGAAAGCGATCGATGCTGAGGCGTTGCCCGCCGTTGCAGACAGTCCCGTCGGGGCGCCGGCCGTCGTGCACGGAATGAAGCTCAATGCCGCAGACTCCGCGCCACCACCTGCAACCGTCACCGCACGGAGTTTGATGCTGTAGGTTGTACCATTCACCAGGCCCGTCAGGCTCAGCGGACTCGTCGTAGACTCCGGTTTGCGGGCTGTCCACGCACCGTTATTGATCGAGTATTCATAATTCGTGATCGTGGCACCACCATTGCTCGCAGGCGCCGTGAAGGCGATCGAGGCCGTGTTGTTAGCCGGTGTCGCCGTGAGTCCCGTGGGTGCCCCGGCCTGGGTGCGTGGTGTGACGCTTACCGGTGCCGACTCCGCACCGACGCCTGCAGTATTCACCGCACGGACTTTGATGCTGTAGGTTGTACCGTTCGTCAGGTTCGTGATGTACAATCTTGGCGGAACAGTTCCAGGAACAAAGGTCGTCCATGGGCCGTTGTTGGCCGAATACTGCCAGGCGGTGATCGAGCTGCTGCAGGTGCTCACCGGAGTCGTGAAATACACAAAAGCCGAAGAATTCATGGGTGTGGCCGACAGGCCTGTAGGGGCCGTAGGGGTGGGGGGATATGTGGTTGCCTGACAACTAAAATCATAATCAGCTTCATCGCAGTCATCACTGGCAATACGAATGGTCGCGGTTTGGTTGCCGGCCGATGTCGGACTGAACCTGACCGTGAACGTCATGGAATCCTGGCTGGCCAGGGTTTTCGGCAAGGTTGCGCCCGTCACGGAGAACATTGCCGCATCGGTACCTGTGAAGGTAATGGCCCCGCTGTTCAGCTGGATGGGACCGAGGCCTGTATTGTGGATGGTAAAGGTCTTCTGGATGTTCACACCCAAGCAGTTGCCGCCAAAATTGGTGTTGTTGTTCGTAGACAGGGTTGTGCTGCCGTCTGCAATGGCTATGCCATTGCCCTTTAATTGGATGTCACCGGCACCCCCCCTTAAAAGTGTCAAACCACTCCGCTCATCTTCAATGAATACATCCTGCAGGTTGTCATTGTTGAAGTCCAACATTTCGATGTTCCTCGTTCGTACAAGGTCTTTTTCCAATTGGCGCGCATTGGTGAACTCGGCCGAACCGGTTCCGAAAAAAACATATGCCTCTCTTAAATTTGTGGCGGCAACATCGGGTTTTCCATCTCCATTGAAATCCGCGAGGGTAATAGAAGTAATATAATCAATGCTAGCACTAAGCGTGGATTTCAGCGTGAACCCACCAGATCCGTTTCCGAGCAGAATGGAGATCCCACTTGTAGTGGGGGAACTGCGAAATGTGGTGGCCGCGAGATCCAAATTCCCATCCCCATTGAAATCACCGACGCCGAATGTATTCGATCCCAAAGATGCAACAACATAATCCAGTGAACCGGTCACACTGGTCACAGGCGCCGCAAATCCACCCGAGCCGTTACCCATTGCAATGGCATATTTCTTCTGAGATGCTGAAGCAGTGAGTATATCCGGATTACCATCTTTGTTGAAATCACCCACCGCAAGAGGAGACCAGCTCATAAAGCCGAGGTTGACCGATGGCCCGGCGGTGAAGAAGCCGAAACCATCCCCCAGCAGGACTGACACCGTCCCTGTTTCAGACGCTACCAGAATATCATGCAGTCCATCCCGGTTGAAATCCCCGACCTTGACTGAAGAAATTTTATTGAATATATAATCAACGGTTCCACTGATGAACCCTCCGAGACCATCCCCAACTAGGATCCTTAGCCCGCCTTGCCATGCATTAACAATATCCTGGTTTCCATCCCTGTTGAAATCCCCTTGTGCGAGTGACAAGGTTTGCGATACTGGGGCAAAAGTGTTGGGGGGGCTTACATCCAAATCGTTTGAAACAAATCCACCTGAACGGTCATTCAAATTGACGCGGATCATTCTTTCATATTTGCTCGGCTGAATTATATCTGGATATCCATCATTGTTGAAATCACCTATCAACGTGCCGGCAACAGTAAAAGCGTAACTAAATGACTTCTTCGCCCCGAATTGCCCCTGGCTGCATGCCGGATTGGTGACCGTCAACGTGAACGTCTTGCTGGCAGAGCCTTTGCAATTGACCGCTGTCACTTTCACCTGGTATGTACCCTGCGGCTTGGCATTGATGACAGAAACAATCCCTGTCATCGGATCCACATGCAACTGGCCCTGGAATCCATTGTTCGCGCTGACCGACATCCTCAGCCACGATGCATTGGCCGGAGATGTCAGGGGAGCCACTTTCACATTTCCTCCCGAACCGACGCTGGCATTGCCGTAATCGCCGATGGATGGAATGCTACCGGGGGCATTGCTTGTATTGATCGGGGTAGATTCCGTGGAGTAACTATTTAAGCGTCTGCAATAAACCCTTATGCGGTATCCGCTCCCATTTGCCGTTGCCGGCATGGTTGCCTGGATCGTGCCGGAAGCAAAGGAATAAAGGGTGCCGATAGTGACCGGACTGGCGAATGAACCGTTGCTGCTGCTCAACTCTGCCGTATACGCCATGTCAGAAGCTACGCCTTTTTGTACATAAGGCACATCCACCCGACTGCCCGGGCATACGTTCGCCGGAACTTTCCCTACCAGAAACTGCGCTTGCAGATCCGTTGAAAAGCAGATGGCCAGGGCGATGATGAGTTGGATTTTTCGCATAACACTTGTTTTAAGGGATGATGTCGTTGGGTGCTTACAGATTTTCACATCGTCCTGGGTCACCGTAATCAGTTATTGACTCTTTCTCGACTTATCCATTACAAACCAACCGAAACTCAGCCATTCAGCACTCAAAGGGGAAGGCCTCTTCTTTGCACTTTTGGAAAATGCTAGATATTTACCATTGAAGGATTTTGCATTTTAAGAAAATGATCATAATGGGTACTGATAATCATCATATTGTGAAATAGAATGCAATACTTTTATCATGTGTATTAAGTGCATTTACGTCGACTTCCTACGCCGAAAATTCCTTTTTTACAGGCCGGAATTATGAAGGAGTAACCATCGTATCTGATCACATCAAACTCAATTTCCAGCCCTCGGCCTCTAGATCATGAAATCGTTATTTTCGCTTCCTGCCACGCTGACTGATGTATCCTTCCTTTGAGATATTACATTCGTCTGCCGTCTTTATGAGGATCATGAAAAGATCAATGGATTAAAAAACTTCACACAAATCCAAAATGTGAATGGCCTAATGCAGATTCCCTCTTCTGCTAATCGCGCACCACCAAGCACAGGATTCAGTTCAGCTTGAAGATCGCTCTGAGTCTTGATTTTTTTTCCGAATAAGAAGACTAGTGTTATTAAAAGATTATTATATTTGGCATATCATATGTACTACATAAGAACAAAACTCTCTTGCACTACTATAAATACAGACTCACAGGTTCGTCGTGTTGCAAGACCATACAGGTCTGCAAGTAATGCTGCATACATCCAATACTTAAACCAACAACCATCGATATGAAACTGCTTCTGTCTGCCTTTCTGACCCTCGTATTTGTCGCCACATTCGCACAGGAGACTGGCATCCACAGGGTGAATAGGATCTTCGAAGCCGGCCGCGACGGCTACTATACCTACCGCATCGCCTCCATGGTGTCCACAGCCAAAGGCTCCCTATTAGCCTTCTGCGCCGCCCGAAAGGGGACGGGGGGTGACTGGGATCCGATAGATATCGTCATGCGCCGGAGCGCAGACGGGGGAAAGAGTTGGGAACCCATGCGGGTACTTGTTCCGGGTGGTGCGAAGCCGAGCGACAATGCCACCCCCATCGTCGACCAGGTTACAGGACAGGTGCACCTGCTCTACCAGACTGACTATGCCAGATGTTTCTATCGGCAATCCTCAGATGACGGAAGCTCGTGGTCCGAGCCTGTGGACATCACCTCCGTCATAGAAGGATTCCGCAGCGTCTATCCCTGGGTGGTACTGGCGCCAGGTCCTGGTCATGGCATCCAGCTTCGCAATGGGCGACTTGTGGTGCCCTTCTGGCTGTCGGATGGCGGGCAGAAGGAATTCGGACCCAAACACAGGGGACACCGTCCCTCCATTGTTGTCTCTGTCTACAGCGACGACCACGGCCGTACCTGGAAGGCGGGTGCAGTAGCCGTGCCAGACAATGACACCACCATTGTACCCAACGAAACCAGCTGCATTGAGCTATCAGACGGGCGCGTACTCTTCAACTCACGCAACGAGTCACCCAACTACCGCCGACTCTTCACTTACAGTCAGGATGGCGCGACAGGGTGGTCGACCCCTGTGTTCGCTGACGCCTTCTTCGAACCGATCTGCTTCGGCAGCATGGTCAGGGTCAGCCAGCGGCCCTATCAGTCGAAGGACCGGATCATCTTCTGCAACCCCGACAGCCGCCAGGACCCTTGGAGGGCCCCAAAACCTTCCACGCCCCGATCCGCCCCCAACAGACACCGGGTTAACCTGACCGTACGTATGAGCTACGATGAGGGACTCACCTGGCCCGTGTCAAAAGTCATTGACCCGGGCGTAGCCGGATATTCCGACGTAGCCGTAACCCCTGACGGCATGATCCACTGCTTTTACGAGGGCGGGACAATTGAAGGCACAGGCGGCAACCAATATAAAAACACCCATATGTCGGTCGTGTCCTTCGACCTGGCCTGGCTGACAGATGGTGCCGACCAGCCATCCCGTCGAGACAAACCCTTCCGTACCCCGGCAGTTGCCGCCATTCCCAAATGATGCTTGAAGCAAGTATGATTTTTACAGAAGGATCAAAACCTGATGAAACTGAGCAGATTCAATGATACCATGACAACAGCCGGCGTGCATTCCAGGCTCCATAGCACGCAACGAACAACTGCACTTCACCAACACATCACCGCCCCGACCGGCAAAGGGGTAATTTGAACTAAAAAACATTGGGCATATGAATATTTACGTGGACACACCTTTTGCGCAAAGCCAGAAAGACAAACTCCGGCTGAAAGTTCCAGATGGTCATTTTCATTTCAAAGATGAGATCCCGTCACAGGAAGCGCAACTGGCGGCACTCATGGATGCTGAGATCATCCTCGGCAATCCCCGACCGGTTGAATGGCTCGCCAGTGCTGCGAAGGCAAAATGGGTACAGCTTTATTCCACAGGATTCGAGTATTACAGGGGGATTGGCATATCGGCCGTCATCACCAATATGCAGGATTATTATGCGCAACCTTGTGCGGAGACCGTTGTGGCAGGGATCCTGGCCCTTTACCGAGGAATCGATGTGCTCACCGACCACAAAAATAATGGTCGATGGGTAGGTCATAC
>JBIKIB010000222.1:0-6254 GCA_044361845.1 Chitinophagaceae bacterium
GTACACGCAAGGCCATCAACATGGAAGAAAAAGAACCGATGATCCTGCAGGAAAAAGAAAATATAAAATACTTCGAAGGCATCACATGGAATGATCGTTCTTCCATAGATTTCTCCACAGTCCACGGAGCACAGTTCCTCGAGCCGCTCTTTGAATTCTCCGGTGCATGTGCCGGTTGCGGAGAGACGCCCTACCTGAAACTGCTCTCGCAGCTCTACGGGGATCGTCTCCTCGTGGCCAATGCCACCGGCTGCTCATCCATTTACGGCGGGAACCTCCCCACCACACCCTGGACCGTGAACAAAGACGGCAGGGGACCCGCCTGGTCGAACTCATTATTCGAAGACAATGCGGAGTTCGGCTTGGGTATGCGCATCACCTCCGATAAACTCGCCAACACCGCACGTGGCCTCCTGAAGGATCTCTCCGCACAGATCGGCCAGGAACTGACCGAGGCGATCCTCCTCGCCAAACAAGTGCTGGAATCGGAGATCATCGAACAACGCAAACGGGTTGCCTTGCTGAAAGAAAAACTCTCCGCCATCGACATGCCACAGGCAAGGCAGTTGCTATCCGTAGCGGATAATCTCGTCAACAGAAGTGTCTGGCTTGTCGGAGGAGATGGATGGGCCTATGATATCGGTTATGGCGGCCTTGACCATGTACTCGCCAGCGGACGAAACGTCAACATCCTCGTACTTGATACGGAAGTCTATTCCAATACCGGGGGGCAGAGTTCGAAAGCAACACCCACCGCCGCTACAGCCAAATTCGCAGCAGCCGGCAAACGGGTAGGAAAGAAAGATCTTGCCATGCAGGCCATCTCCTACGGAAACGTCTACGTCGCACGCATCGCCTTCGGAGCCAACCCGCAACAGACGCTGCTGGCGATGCGGGAAGCGGAAGCCTACAACGGACCTTCACTGATCCTGGCCTATAGCCACTGCATCGCCCATGGATACGACCTCCGCGACGGACTAGACCAGCAACACAAAGCCGTGATCAGCGGATACTGGCCGCTGGTGCGCTACAACCCTATCCTTCGTAAGAAAAAACAAAACCCGTTCATACTCGACTCACCAAGACCGACCATCGGACTGAAAGACTATGCCTACAACGAACTCCGCTATAAGGTGCTCACACGCACCCATCCGGAAGAGGCAGAGAAACTCATGACCCTGGCACAGGAGATGGTGAACCTTAGATGGAAGAATTATGAAGAACTGGCAACACTGCCGGCCAGTGATTTCGTACCCGTGGCGTAAAAAAACCTTCCGCCTTGGTCTCACATGACCGGTAGCGCTGAATGAGACAATCATTGGATGACCTGATACATATACACCGAATACACCGCATATGGACCTCCGCACAAAATACATGGGCCTCGGGCTGAACTCTCCCATCATCGTTTCAGCTTCCACACTCTCTGAAGAAACCCACCGCATCGCAGAAATGGAAGATGCCGGTGCCGGTGCCGTCGTGTTATTTTCTCTTTTCGAAGAACAGATCCGCGCAGAAGCCGCGAAATACGCTTCTGTAAAAACCGCGACGACGAACATCTTTGCCGAAGCATCCGGCTATTTCCCCGACCTCGATGATTATGCCGGAGGCACGGATGAATACCTGGAAAAAATCTTTCAAGCCAAAAACCGGGTGGATATACCCATTATCGCAAGCCTGAATGGCATTACCACAGAAGGATGGATAGAATACTCCAGACAGATCGAACAGGCCGGTGCCGATGGGATCGAGATCAACATCTTCTTCATTCCAGGCGATATGAACCTCTCATCCTCCGAAGTAGAACACCGCTACCTGAATATCATCACCGAAGTACGGAACAGTGTGAACATCCCCGTTGCCGTGAAGATCAACCCATACTTCAGCGCCATGGGAAACATGGCCCAACGCATGCAGAAGGCTGGTGCAAATGCATTGGTACTTTTCAACAGGTTCTATCAGCCGGATTTCGACATCCACGAACTGAAGGTGGTGTCGAACCTGCAATACAGCGAATCCAGCGAGATCCGACTGCCCCTGCTATGGATCGCCATGTTATACGGACGACTACCCATCTCCCTTGCCGCCACCACCGGTGTTCAAAGTGCCACAGAAGTCATCAAATACCTGCTCGCCGGAGCAGATGCGGCGATGACCGCTTCCGCACTCTATAAAAACGGCATCGGATACCTCAGGACCATGCATACGGAAATGGAGGCATGGATGGGCCGCATGGGCTTCGAAAGAATATCGGATTTCAAAGGCATCCTGAGCCAGCAACATATTCCGGACCCCACCGCTTTTGAAAGAGCCAATTATATCAAGATCCTGCAAAGCAAAAGATGAAACATCGCCCGAAAAAACGTAGATCATATCTTCATCAGGCTTTCACAGAATCTCATCCGGCAAAAAGAAATGTATCCGAAAGCTACCAATCTAAACCGGGTGGCATCAAATTCTAACAGGGCATTTCGGATGCTTTTTTTGTTGTGCCCAATAATGGCTTTGTCGGCTTTTTTTAATGAACGCGGTAAATAATCACCAAAGGCTGGGCAAATTGCATACCCACAAAAAATCCCGGGTTGACCAACATAATGTCTGCTGATACTAAAAAAGTTTCTGTCAGAACAATGCACGAAAGTATCTAAGGTATGGCAGGCTTGGTTTTTTAAAAGATATTGGCAAAAAAGCAGAGATAGAAAAACCATTGTCCTTCCGCATGATCCGCCACACCAGAGCTACCTGGGCATTATGGAAAGGTATCAGCATAAATAAAGTGTCAAAACTTATGGGACTTACCTGGCTGCGTGAAACAAAGATCGATGCCAGAACCGTAAATGAGGAACTCGATGAAGCAATGGATGCATTCAACGATGTAAAAATTGAGTAAGGTGAAAGGAAAATAATACCAAAAGCTACCTGAATTTAATATCGAAACGCCCCACTCATCAATTCCTGTTCGGCCCTTGAAATGCCAATATCCCGGGCAACATTTTTCCAGCCGCCAACAGCCGCTTTCACTTCTGCCAAGATGATATTCATTTCAGCATCCCTCAACTGAAAATATTCACCAACACTTTTTGCCAGTTCAAAATCCAACGCATTATTGTGCGAATCAATATTCAATGCCAGGCCATCCTTATCAATAGAAGGATTGATATCAAAAGCCGGAGACAAAATCCAACCCTTTTCTGTCAATATAAAACCATGATTCCGCAGGTGGTCATCGGTGTTGGAAACAGCAATATGGAAAACAATCCTTCGCCAGAGTTGCTGCAGGTCTTCTTTATTTTGAGCACCGTTGTACTGGATGAATTCCGCCATATCCAGATAGCTGGCAGGGTTCTCTTTGATGGTATCTTCATTTTGTCCGGTCATGGTCATTGCAGATGCAAAATGAATTCGTTCATGCAACTGCCGGTCAAACCGTTTGGTAAAATAAGTATGATATTTTCCGGCCACTTTTTCAATCCTCGATTCCGGCATTTTAACACTACACTGCAAAGCAAGTTTATACGCCAGATATTCCCATGCACCTTTATCAATCGAATCACCTTTTGATGGAAACTTGGCAATCCACAAATGCCCATGTTCATCAGTGATATTCGCTTTCGGCCTGGCTCCCCCCAATGAAGAACCGGGTGCCATTAAAATAGACAGCCATTTTGTTACTTCCTTACTGTCTTCATCACTTTCCAATATTGATGCGCCATGCTGCAGCTCCCTGACACTTGCCCAAGGTGGAGTGGGCACACCATGGCTATCATCGAGAAACGCCCCATCCATTTCCAGTTTAAACCGCAAAGCCCCCATTCTGGTTTCATCGTATATGCCCAGTAAAAAATCAATATCATACAAAACCGGTGCCGGCCGCCCGGCTTCTTTCGCCAGTTGTGCAGCACGTCGTTTCATCAAAGTTCGACCCCAGGTATCTGGCATCGAATCCATAAACACCCCGAAATGCTCTTTGCCATTCGGATATTGCGGACCGCTAAACCATGCAATATCAGGATCCAGTAACTGCTGTTCTTTGGAACGTATCCAGTCAGCATCATAGGCAAAACTAAATGCCTTTTTACCCTTAGTCTGTTGGGCACTTAGTACACCTATACATTTTGGTTTGCGCATACCCATCCAATGGGCATAAACGTATATATCTGTTTTATTAAAAGCCATTGCTATTTATTTCCAATTAAACTCAGGTCCTGTAATTTCCTTCCATAATCATCATCCGCTGCCAGTTTCAAAAAATCATCCTGAAGCCCCAATACACGTAGCGTATTGAAATAGGCTGCCATGGAAACACTGCTATTGCCTTTCTCAATATGGTACAGGGTTGTGCGGTCAATACCGGCTCTTTCTGCCACCTGTATCGTCGTTAATTTCCTCCGCTTCCTGGCCAACTTTATGTTTTCGCCCACCTGCTCCAGTATTTTCTGATACTTGGGAAAGATCACCTGCCGCTTCCGGTTCATATCAATTTTGTTTTTTATTTTCCACAAAATTAGCATTTATGTTGATAATATACAACATTATTACTACTCGTCTTCCCCGGGCATTTCTAGTGACTTGACTATTGATCGGCCAATGCCATTTAAATGCAAGTATAATTTTGCCCGGAATACTCACTTCGGAAAACGACAGGAAGGATGATCCACAATGCCATGAACATACAACTTGAGAAAAATTCATTATCTTTTTTGCAAAATTCAATTGCATGAGATGGATATATGCCGCTGCCACCACGATGTTGACCATCGCGATTACCACCTCGGCCTGTAAAAAGGAGGATGCTTCCACCGGTGGCAATGCCAGCAGTTTCGATGTCATTCAGGATCAGATCCTGACGACAAGCTGTGCGATCACCGGTTGCCACGCATCCACTTCCGATGGCACATACGCCCAGCATGGTCTGGTATTGGCAAAAGGTCAGGCGTATGATAACCTCGTCGGAAAAATCTCAAAAAATACAGCCGCAGCTTCTATGAATATGCTTCGGGTGAAGCCTTTCGATGCGGAAAACAGTTTCCTGTTCCATAAGATCACTTGCCAGACAGCTCACCATACGGGTAATTTCGGCAACAAAATGCCCATGGGTGGACTTATTTTGACAAAGGGGCAGGTTGAATTTGTGAAGCGCTGGATCAATAGTGGTGCTGAAAAAACCGGCAGCAAGGTTGATATGTCGGTGCTCGATGATAAATCCGCATGTCAGGCAGATGTCATTCCACTGGCCCCTCCTGTCGCCGGAGAGGGCTTTCAGTTGAAGATCGAACCTTTCGACATTCAGAAAAACTTCGAGCGGGAGATCTTCGTGCGGTATAACACACCCAATACCACACCGGTCTATGTCAATCGCCTATTGATGCGGGGCGGAGTGAATAGCCACCACTTCCTCGTGTATTCATTCCGGAACAATACCGGCCTTCCTATGGTCGGAACGATCCGGGACATCCGAAACCCCGATGGGAGTGTCAACCTGCTGACACTGGCACAGATGCAGAACCACATCTTCTTCGGTGGAAGTATGGAGTCAGAAAAAGAAGTCACCCTGCCCCCCGGCGTCGCACTAAAACTGGAAGCCGGCACACCACTTGATCTGAATGCTCACTATTTCAACAAGACCGGCCTCACCCTGAAAGGTGCCAACTATGTGAACTTCTATACCGTGCCCCAGTCAGCGGTACAATACGAAGCCAAAACGCTGGATCTGGCCAACCAGGATATCAGCCTCCCCGCAGGTCAACGAAAGACCCTCACCAAGACGTTCACGTTCACACAGGTGACCAGGGTGATCCAACTGACCTCACACACGCATAAACTGGGGGAGAAATTCGTGATCAAAATCGCAGGAGGTGCCAGGAACGGAGAAGTGATATTTGAGAACACGGACTGGGAGCATCCCCTGATGAAGACCTTCTCAACGCCCATCGTACTTCAACCCGGACAAGGACTGACATCTGAAGTCACCTACAATAACAACACCACTAAATCCGTCAGTTTCGGGCTCACCAGTGAGGATGAAATGAACATCATCTTCGGATATTTTTACTGAGGATATTCCTGACAGGGGACAAAACCTGCCATCATTTCCGATCGAAGTAAGGTATCCTGTCCTGCGAAACCTCGTCCCTTTGCTGCCAGTACGCCATGGTCACGACCCGGCCTTCAGGACTCCTGAGGAGTCGTCCGTATATGGCGTTAACGGCGTTGAATGCCACATCGGTAACACCGACAGTGAAGGTCTCCGGAGG